>JAGQRJ010000884.1 GCA_020425635.1 Planctomycetota bacterium
AGGGCGAGGGTCAGCTCGATCTGGCCGAAGGCCAGCGCGCCGAGCGCGAGCAGCTCGCACGCCAGGAGGCCGCGGCCTGGGGGCCGGGCGAGCCCGCGCCAGGCGGCGACGCGCGCGACCGCGGGCCCCACGCCGAAGGCGCCCGCGACGATCCACTCGATCGTCGCGCCGCCGGGCTGGGCGTGACGGTAGAGCACCCAGCCGACCCAGGCCACGAGCCACAGCCCCGTCATGGCCGCGGCGATCGAGGGCGCGCCACGCGCTGCGCTCCGCGCGGGGTCGTCGGGCGTCACAGCAAGCGCTGCACCGCGGGGGAGACCGGCGAGACGTGGGCGAGCACGTCGTCGAGCAGCTCCTCGACCTTGACCCCTTCTGCCTCGCCCTCGAAGTTGAGCAGCATGCGGTGCCGCAGCGCCGGCTTGGCGACGTCCCTCACGTCGCTGGGGTCGACGTGCGCGCGGCCGGCGAGCAGGGCCTGGACCTTGGCGCCGAGGATCAGCGCCTGGGCCCCGCGCGGGCTCGAGCCGAAGCGCACGAAGCGCTTGATCCGCTCGGGCGACTCCTCGGCGTCGGGGTGCGTCGCGCGGATCAGGCTCGCGGCGTAGCGCAGCACGGGCTCGGCCGCGGGGACGTCGCGGGCGAGGGCGCGAAAGCGGAGCAGCTGCTCGGCGTTGAGCACCGCCGAGGGCACGGGGACGTCGGCTCCGGTGGTGCGCTTGAGGATCTCGACCAACGCGTCGACGCCCTGGGCCGCGACGTCGATCTTGAACAGGAAGCGGTCGAGCTGGGCCTCGGGGAGGGGGTAGGTCCCCTCCATTTCGATCGGGTTCTGAGTCGCGAGCACGAAGAAGGGCTGGGGCAGGCTGCGCTGCTCGCCGGCCGTGGTGACGCGACCCTCCTGCATGGCCTCGAGCAGCGCCGACTGGGTCTTGGGGGTCGCGCGGTTGATCTCGTCGGCGAGCACGAGGTTGCCGAAGATCGGTCCGGGCTGGAACTCGAAGCCCTTGCGCCCGTTCTCGTCCTCGGTCACCACGAGGGTCCCCAGAATGTCCGCGGGCATGAGGTCTGGGGTGAACTGGATCCGGCGGAACTCCAGGTCGAGGGCCTCGCTCAGCGAGCGGCACAGCAGCGTCTTGCCCATGCCGGGCACGCCCTCGAGGAGCACGTGCCCGCCGGCGAGGATCGCGACCAGGGTCTGGCGGACCACGGCCTGGTTGCCGACCACGATCCGGCCGAGCTCGGCCTCGAGGGCGGTCAAGCGCTCACGAAACTGCGCGGCCTGCTGCGCGACGTCGCTGGACTCGGTCATGGGGCTCCCTCGCTCGGACTAGCCTACCTGGTTTTCGGAGCTCGCTGCGCACCCCGGGTCAGCGGACCGCGTCGTCCAGGAGCTGCTGGGCCATGCGCTGCGCGCTCGAACGCAGGGTTCGTCGAGGCCGCACTCGATCGCGCGGTCGAGCTCATGGAGCGCGAGCACCATTGCAGGCGGTTAGCGACCCTCCATTCCGAGGAGGATGGATTGCGCCTGCTCTCTGCGAGTACGGTCGAGCTTGAGTTCCAGGGCGCGCGTCAGGTCAACTCGGCTCTCGTCGTTGCGGCCAAGGTCGCGGAGCAGGAGCCCGCGCTCGAAGTGTGCGACCGAGCGCTTGTTGCTGAGCTCCCGCCCGCTGGCTTCCTCGACGGGCCAACGCTCGAAGGCTCGAGTGTACTCGTCCACTGCATCTTCTCGCCGCTCGAGGCGGGTCAGGGTCCGAGCCCTCCCCAGGTGGAAGCGCACCGACGGCTCGAGCTCGAGGAGGCGGGTGTAGTCGGCGAGGGCTTCCTCGAAGCGACCCTCGTCGGTGAGCGCCAGCGCGCGCCAGTGCCTGGTGAAGATGCTGTCGGGAACCCGGCGCAGGGCCTCGTCGAAGGCTTTGAGCGCGCTCTTCGTCCGCTTCTGCCGCCTCAGCGTCACCCCCAGCTCCGCGTAGGCTTTCGCGACGCGCGCCTCTGGGGTGAGGTCGGCAGGGTAGCCGGCCAGCAGCCGCTCCCAGCAGGCCTCGCGTGCGTCGCGCCATGGCGCGCGGGGTGTCGCGATTAGGGACACCTCGTAGGCGGCCAGGGCCTCCAGGCGCTTCTCAGGGTCGGTCGAGGCTTGCGCTTCCAGCGCGTGCGCGAGACCCAAGCAGAGGTCGCTGCGCAAGCCAGGGTCCAGATCCGTCGCTGCGAGCGCTTGTTCGAACAGCGCCTGGGCCTCGGCAAACTCGCTGAGTCGCGCGTGGCTCACGCCACGCTCGAGCAGGTCGGTGGGCGAAGTCCCAGTCGAACCCTGCAGCGAGGCGCGAACCTGCTCGAGGTCCGGGGGCTGCTCCAGCAGGGCGTCGACCGCGTGGCGCGGGGTGACCTCGTCGGCCACTCCGGCGAGGGGCGGCTGCGGAGGGGCCAAAATGGGCGAACGCTGCGAGATGACCACGGCCGTCGTCAGCGCGAGCAGCCCCAAGACGGAGAGCGCCAGGACGGCGAGGGCGGCCCGTCGCCGCGGGGCCGGAGCGGCAGGCGCGACTCGCGTAGCCAGCGCATGGGCCAGTTGGAACGCTGAGGCATAGCGTGCCTCGGGCGCCTTCTCCAGGCAGCGGGCGAGGATCGCAGCGAAGTCTGGGCTCACGTCGTCACGCAGGTCCTCGACCCTGCGGGGCGCTGAAGTGAGGACGCGGGTCAAGACCTCGATCGGGGTTCCGCGGGCCGGGAACGGCGGCTCGCCGGTGAGCATGAAGAACAAGGTCGCGCCGAGTCCGTAGATGTCTGCGGCAGGGCCCACCTGGCCCAGGCCGGTCGCTTGCTCGGGCGCCATGTAGACGGGGGTCCCGAGGACGGCCCCGGTCGCGGTCAGGCTCTCCGCGTCCAAGACCTTCGCGAGGCCGAAATCGATCAACACCGGGAGCCCAGCGCGGGAGAGCAAGACGTTCTCGGGTTTGAGGTCCCGGTGGACGACCCCGCGCTGGTGGGCGTGGCCGAGGGCCCGGGCGAGGCGCTCGCCGAGGTAACGGACCTCGCCCTCCGAGAGAGGGCCGGAGCGCTCCACGACCTGGCGCAGGGTCTCTCCCTCGACCAGGTCGGTCACGAGGAAGGGCGTGCCCCGGACCACTCCGAACTCGCGCGCGGAGAGGATCCCCAAATGCGCAAACTCCGCGAGAACCTGCGCCTCACGGCGAAATCGCTCGAGCCCTTCCGGGTCACCCACGTGGTCCCGCAACAGCTTGATCGCCACGGCTTCGCCGGTGCTTTGCAAAACGCCTCGGTAGACAGCGCCCATACCGCCGCTCCCGAGCTCGCCCTCGATCCGATAGCCTGGGACTTCGAGCATGCCCGAGGCTAGCAGGCCGGGGCGCTGGGGGCACACCCTTCAGAACGGGGGCTTGATCTCCCAGAGCTTCTGACGCGCAGCGTCCGTGCGTGCCTTGGAGAGGCCGAGGTCGAGCGCCTGGCGCAGGTCGGCCGCCGCTGGTTCGGTCTGCTCGAGCTGGGCGTAGAGGAGCCCGCGGTCGTAGAGGGTGTTCGCCTTGAAGCGTTTGGCCTCTGCGTCTTGGGGCTCAGGGGCGCAGTGTTTCAGCGCGACGTCGTAGTCGCCGAGGGCCTCCTCGCGTCGACCGAGCTTCTCCAGAACCTTGGCCCGCTGGGTGCGGTAGCGAGGGGTCCGCGGCGCCAGCGCCACCGCGCGGTCGAAGTCGACGAGGGCCTCGCTCCAGCGCTTGGCCTTCACGAGCAGCTGGGCGCGGTTGACGAGGGCGAAGGTGCTGGTGGGGTCGTGCTCGAGGGAGGCGCTGAAGGCTGCGAGCGCCTCGCGGTCGCGCCCGCGCTTGCGCAGGGTCCCGCCCAGCTCGCCGTGGCCCTTCGCCGTGCGCTGGGCTTCGCTGAGCTTGAGCCTCTTCCAACCGTCCATGAGGCGGGCCCAGCACGCGCGCCGGGCTCGCAGCCAGGCGGGGCGCTCGTCGGCGGCCAGCGCGTCGTCGTAGGCGATCAAGGCGCGGACGAGCTCGCCTTCCCTTTCGAGGACGTGCGCGTAGGCCGCGAGGAACTCGTCGCGCAGCTCGGGCTGGTGGCCTCCTTCGCTGAGTCTGGCCCTCAGGATTTCGTGGGCTTCCGCGAGCTCGCCTACCAGGGCTCGGCGGACCGCTTGCTCCAGGAGCTCACGGGCGGAGCTCGAGCTGGAGACGGGCGCGAGGGACGTCCGCACCTGCTCGAGGTCCAATCCAGGCGGGGGGTCGAACAGCGCGTCGACCCCATAGGCCTCGGGCCGCGGGGCCTCTGCCTCAGCTGGCGGGGCGACGATCTCACGCGGCGGGGCTCCCCCCGAGCGCGCGAGCGTCGCCGCGAGGCCGACCCCGAGGGCCGCCAGGCCGCAGAGTCCCGCGATCCAGCGCGCGCGGGGGGGCCCTGCACGAACGTGGAGCGGGGGCAAGGCGGCCAGGGCCTGGGCGAGCTGGAAGGCGGAGGCGTAGCGCTCCGCGGGCTCCTTGTGCAGGCAGCGGGTCACGATCGCCTCGAGGCCGGGGCTGACCTCTGGGCGCAGGGCCCGGACGCTGCGGGCGGGATCTGCGACCACGCGCTGGAGGATCGCCAGCGGGCCCCCTCGCGGGTCGACCGGGGGGGCGGCGGTGAGCAGGAAGAACAGCGTGGCCCCCAGACCATAGAGGTCCGCGGCGGGGCCGATCTCCGTGTCGCCCGTCGCCTGCTCCGGCGCCATGTAGACGGGCGTCCCCACGACGGTCCCAGAGGTGGTCAGCGCGGGGCCCACGCGGTGCAGGCGCTTGGCCAGCCCGAAGTCGATCAGCACCGGCTGTCCGACGGCGGTGAGGACCACGTTGCCTGGCTTGAGGTCGCGGTGCAGGACGCCGCGCTGGTGGGCGTGGGCCAGGGCTTCTGAGAGCCGTTGGCCGAGGTAGCGCACGTCGGCTTCGGGCAGGGGGCCTGCGCGCCGGACGACCTGCTCGACGTTCTCCCCCTCGACGAGGGGGGTCACGAGGAAGGGGACGCCGCCGCTCGTGACGCCGAACTCCCGCGCGGGGAGGATCCCCGGGTGGCTGAGCTCGGTGAGCACCTGGGCCTCTCGCCGGAAGCGCTGGAGCGCCTCCAGGTCGCCCCGGCCGCTCGTCACGAGCTTGATCGCGACGCGCTCGCCGGTGCGCAGGTCCTGGGCCCGATAGACGGCGCCCATGCCTCCGCTGCCGAGCTCCTCGTCGAT
>JAGQRJ010000885.1 GCA_020425635.1 Planctomycetota bacterium
GGGTACACACTGTCGCTTGCGCCTCGCTCGCGGCGGCAGAGCCGCCGACTCGCTCCGGCGCAGCCCGCCTGCTGCGCAGGCGGCTACCCCGCAAACTCACCACTTCGTGGTGAGCTTTGCGGGCTAGCGGGTGACCGTCTCGAGGCGCAGCGCGAGGCGGTAGCGCTGGCCGGCGTCGTCGCCGCGGACCAGGAGCCACACCGTGCGCTCCTCCGCCGCGGCGGGGAGGCTCACCCGGCGCCCGGCGTCGATCACCTCGGCGTCGGAGAGCGCGACGCCGTCGGCGTCGTGCAGGCTCAGCGCGAGGCCTGCGCCCGGGTAGTAGAGCGTGACCTCCAGGCGCGTGTCTGGGGGGACCGTCCAGCGGAACCAGTCGGGGTCGCGCTGCAGCAGGTCGAGCTGCTCGCGCAGGCCGACCGCCGTCGCCTGGGCGGGGGTGTCGTTGGGCTCGAAGCGGTCGTCGTCGCGCGCGGTCAGGCGGAACACGATCATCTCGGCCAGGTCGGCGAGGGCTTCGGCGGTCGCCGTCTCGCGGCTCTCGCCGCGGGCCGTGTCGTATTCCGCGAAGCCCGCCAGCTCGACCTCCCCGTCGGGGGCGCCGTCGCCGTCGCTGTCTTCACCGACCAGGAGCTCCTCTCCGCGGTAGACGCCGAAGCGCACGGTGACCGTGAGCCCAGACTCCAACACCTCTTCGGCGGGCCCGGCGAGCAAGACCTGCTCCCCGATCTGGGTGATCGCGCCGCGGAGCACCGCGGGGGCTCCGTCGGCTTCTCGCGCCAGGTGCAGCGGTGTGGTCTCGAGGACCTCGCGCCGCACCGCGCGCGTGAGGTCGTGCTCGACGCCGCGGCGCAGGGTCTGGTTCTCGAACAGGGGCACGGCGAGCTCCTCGAGCCCGGCCACCGGGCGGACCCCCACCGAGTAGCAGCCGCAGCCGAGCAGGCACACCCCGAGCGCGACCCTCAGCAGCACGCGGGGGGCTCCGCGGCGGCCGAGGTCGGCGCGCAGCAGCTGCTCGCGGGCGCGGGCGTGGCGGCTGCGTGCCCGTGTCCGTCGTGTCCGTCGTGCCCGTGGTGGCTCCCAGGCGGGCCGTGGTCGTGGTCGTGGACCCCGAGCCCGAGGCGCTCGAGGTAGCCGCGCGGGCCCATGCGGAACAACGAGGGCAGGAAGAGCAGCGCGCAGCCCAGGGCTCCTGCGAGTCCGAACACGCCGTGGGAGCCGTGGCCGTCCTTGCTCAGCGGCGGAATTCCCGGGGGGAACACGAGCGCCACGAAGCCGACGCCCACGGTGACGACGAACACCGTGCCCAGCAGGAGCACCGAGGACTTGCGCGAGAAGAAGGCGCGCACCGCCCCGTAGGTCGTGACGTTGGTCGCCGGCCCGGCGATCAGGAACGCGACCACCGCCCCCGCGGAGATCCCGCTGGCGAAGAGCACCCCCGCGATCGGGGTCGCCCCGGACGCGCACACGTAGATCGGCGCGGCGAGGGTCGCGAGCATGGGCACCTGCGCCTCGGGCGGCAGGGCGCTGAGCCCGGACGGCTCGGAGAGCCAGGGCTGGAGCGCCGCCGCGAGGGCGATCCCCGCCGCGATCCAGGGCATGAGCTCGTCGACCGAGGTCACGAAGCCATAGCGCGCGGCGCGCTGCCAGGCGGGCTGGGTGGCGGTGACGTGGTCGTGGTCGTCCTCCTCGGGCGCCTGGGGTTCCGGCGGACCGAGCAGCCACCCGGCGACGAGGCCGCTGATCAAGGCCACGGCGAAGGCCGCCACGACCCGGATCACCGTGAGCTCGACCCCGAGCAGCGGCACCGAGAGCAGGACCGCGTCGAAGCCGAGCTCCGGGGTCGAGATCAGGAACGCCACGGCGGCCGCGGGGGGGACCCCCTTACCCATGAGCGTGCGAAACAAGGGCACCACCCCGCACGAGCAGATCGGGATCGGGAGCCCGAGCACGACTCCCCGCAGCGCCGAGGTCAGCGCCGTGCTCCCGGTCATGGCCCGGGTCAGCCGCTCGGGCGACACGAGGCTCAAGGCGCCCGCCCCCGCGAAGCCGAACACGATCGCCCAGCCGCTCTCGGCGAGCAGCTCGACCGCGCCCTCGACGAAGCCGGTGAGGTGCGGGTCACCGATCAGGAGCGGGACCATGGTGCCGACGCCGAGCAGCGCGCCGAGGGCGCCCCAGCGCTCTTTGCCCGGGCACGGCTCGTGGTGCAGCACCACGTGGAGCAGGCCCCCCGCGAGGACCGCGGCGAGGTAGGCGCCGAGGGCCGGCGAGAGCTCCGGCGTCGCCACGAAGCCCACGACCGTCGCGAGCGCGATCACCACGAGGCCCGCCAGCGCCCACAGGGTCCCGCGCGCCTGGCCCAGCGCCGACCACACCAGGAGCCCGACCGGGAGGCGGTGGGCGAGGAGCGCGGCGTAGAGCGCGAGGTGATCGTCGGGGCCGGCGTGCCCGTGGTGCTGGTGCACCTCGCCGGTGAGCGCCACCGCCCCGCCGTCTATGGCGGCGTGGATCACGAGCAGGATCGAGCCAGGGACGAAGAACAGCGGGTGGGCCTGGTGCCCCTTGGTGAGGAAACGCTCGCCCCAGGTGGGAATGAAGAAGCCGAGGAGCGCGGCCAGAGCGCCCCACGCCCCGACCTCGTGCAGGGCCTCGGGCAGCAGCACGAGCAGGCACAGCCCCGCGACGAGCACGAGCACGAAGCCGTCGCCGAGCGCGCGCCAGCTCTGGCCACGCCCGACCACCCACAGGAGCAAGGGGCCGAGGAACAGCGCGCCGACGCAGAGGGCGAGGAAGGCCGCCGGACTCACTTGGGCGGCGGTTGCGTCTGCAGGGTGCGCTTGAGCTCGGCCAGCTCGCGGAGACGCTCGTCGAGCTTCAGGTAGCGGGCGAGGGTCGGGCCGAACTTGTCACGGCCGCCGTCGCGCAGGGTGTCGCGCTGCCGCTCGGTGTATTGAATCGCCTTGTCGACGAGCTTGTAGGCGTTCGAGTTGCCGGTGCGGTGGAAGGAGACCGCCAGCTGCTCGTAGATCACCGAGGTCTTGCCCGAGTAGAGGATCACGTCGCGCCGGGCGCGCTCGCGCGCGACGAAGGGCAGCTTCTCGTCTCTGTAGACCGCGATCGCGCGCTGCAGCCGCGGCTGAACCTCTTCGAGCTCGAGCTTGAGCTGGGTCTTGGCGTCGCTGTAGTAGGGGATCCCGTCGCTGACCTTCCCCGCGAGCTCGTAGCAACGAGCTTGGAGGTAGAACTGCTGCAGCTCTGCGTAGAGCTGAGCCGCGGGCTTGTAGCGCTTGGCGACCTCGAACAGGAGGTCCGCCTTGTCGCGCTTGAGGTCGTTCTCGTCGAGGATCTTGAGCGCCTGCTTGATCCGTTCGCTGTTGACCTTGCGGTCGCCCTTGCCGCTGCTGCCGAGTCGGACGAGCGCGATCGCCTCGCCGCGTTGGTAGCCGACCTGACGGGCCACGGCCAGGGCGGCCTCGTAGTCGCCGTCGAGGATCAGCGTGTCGACCTCCGAGCGCACGTAGTTGAGCCGGCGGTAGAGCCGCACCGCGCGGTAGCCCTTGTCCTGGGCCAGCCAGAACTCCGCGACCTCGGCGGCGAGGGCTCGCCGGGTAGGGCCGGCCTTGCTCTGCAGCACGGCTTGCTCGAGCGCCTCTCCGGCGACGAGGAGGTCGCCGGCGCGGCGCGCTTCGTAGCCGCGCAAGATCAGGTCCTCGACGGTGACTTGATCCCTCGCCTCCGCCGTCGCCAAGCTCCCGAGGAGCCCAAGGAGCACCCAGCCTGCAACACGACTCGAGCGGGCGACACGAATGGGGCTGCGCACGGGGACTGCTCCTTCCTCGTCCATCCTATCCGATCCCGAGCGATCGCGACGGGGGAGAGGGCGAGTTCAGTCGCTGAAGGACAGCGACCGCAGCCGGCGGAGGGCGACGAGGTGCCCAGGGGTCAAGGTCCCGGAGCGGACCATCAGCTCGGACAGGCGCACGAGGCGCCCGCCCTCTTCGAAGGTCTTGCGCTGCAGGTCGAGGGACGCCTGGACGACGCTCTCCGGCACGTAGCCGTGGCTCGCCATCAGCCCGCCCAGCGCCTTGTCTTCGGTGCGGCCCACCCGGTAGGCGGCGGCCCTGCGCAGCTCGCTCAGCTGCGCCAGGGTCAAGACGCCGTCGCGCAGCAAGCGCTGCTCGAAGGTCCCGTCGCGTGGGGCGCCGGTCACTTGCTCCCGGGTCAGGAGTCCGCATTCGACGCCGAGCTCACAGAGCTGGTCGTGCAGCGACGCGTAGAGCGTCGAACGCAGACGCTCGCTGGCCGAGCTCACGTGAGGTGCTCGCGCAGGGTACGGGCGATCTCGTCCCCGACGCGCCGACGTACACCGTCGGCTCCACCGGCGAGGGTCACCTTCAGTCGCCCCAGCTCGACCGCGCCGGTCAAGAGGACCTTGACCTCCCCCGTCACGGGCTCGACCCGCGCCTCGAAGTGGGTGCCCGCGTCCCTGCGCCCCCGGAGCGTGAGCGTGTGCTCCTCGCGCTCGATCTGGACGCCCCAGTCCGCGAACTTGTTGTTGACCATATCCTGGGCGAACTCCTCGAGGCGCTGCGCGACCTCGCTGGGGTCCAGGGCGTGGGCTTCTTGGATCGTGAGCCCCGCGAGCGACACGCTAGCCAGTTTGGGTTCCTCCGTAGGCGTCTTGATAGGTCCCGGCGAACTCCAGGATCTTGGACTCGACGAAGCGCTTGGCCTTGTCGATCGAGACCTTCTCCTTGGGGAAGGTCACGTAGTCGTAGCGCTTGGAGAATTGCCCGTCGAGCTCCATGTAGGACTGGAGCAGGATCGCCTGCTGGCTGTCGGTCAGCCGCACCCGGAACTCGAGCCAGCCGATCGTGCGGCCCTTCTCTTCGGGTGAAGGGCCAAACTCGAAGCGCCGTCCAGAGCCTTCGAGTTGGGGCTCGCGCACTCCGGGGAAGCGCTCGCGCAGCCACGCCGCACGATAGTCGAGGATTTGGAGCAGTTTGGTGAACTCTTGGTCCAGCGCGTCGCGCTCTGCGGCCTCGAGCTGCTCCAGGTAGGCACGTTCTTCAGCCGCGGCAGAGTCGTCCCCCAGGATCTCCCGGTCGAACTTGCGCGTAAACTCCCCACGGGTCGTCATGAGACCGCCTCTTCAGCCGCCAGGGGTTATACCCGCGCGCCGCCGCGAGCGCCAGTCTTCAGCGCAGGTCTAGGCTTCAGGCATCCGGCGAGCCATCGCCCAGTTTTCGCTGCACGGAATCCGGGAGGGTGCGGCCATTTCGTGGCGGGGGTCTCCCGCTTCAGGGGGCTTTGCGCATGTAAGCGCTTTCCCAAAAGGGGAATGCGGATTTAGGGCGCTACCCGCTCAGCCACCTAGAAATTCTGGATTTCCCTTAGGTTAGTCCGACGCAACGTGTAGACTCATCGCCCTGGGTTGGATGTATCGGAGGCAAGCCGTGCAACGAAGTGTCTTGGTTCGAGGTGTACCTTTCTTGGTGATCGCGACGGTCGTGCCCATGGCGGTGACCGGCTGCAGCAGCAAGAGGAGCCGTGGTGGCGGGGCATCGACCGCCGCGCCGATCAACAGCGGGAACAACGGGAACACCGGCAGCGGTTCGACCGGTGGCGTGGCGACCCTCAACCCGCCCCCTCCGGTGACCCTCAACGCTGACGCGTTGGTGGCGAGCATGATGCTCGACCAGGTGGCCGACGTCGACCTGAACACCGGCACGGTCAACACGACCTACGCCACCGGGCAAGGCCCGATCGACGTGCTGAACGTCGGCACCACCGCCTACGTGGCCAACGCGATCAGCCAGGACATCACCGTCGTCGACCACCTCGCCAACAACGTGGTGACCACGATCGACGTGACCTCGGTCCCCGTGACCGGCGTCAGCTTCCTGAGCATGCTCGACCCGATCCTCAAGCCGCTCGTCCGTCCCACCGGGCTGGCCGCGACCCCCAACGGTCGCCGGATCTACAGCGCGAACCTGCTCAACCTGACCGTGATCGACGGCCAGTCCTACACCCCGATCAAGTCGGTGCTCGGTCTGAGCCCGATCTCGCTCAGCGGGCTGATCGCGAACCCTAGCCAGGCGCTGAGCAGCTTCCTCGCCAGCCCGGTCCAGGGCCTCGGCGTGGCGAAGGTCGCCGCGACCAACGACTACGCCCTCGCGACCTGCATGATCTCGGGCAAGGTCATGCGGATCAACGCGCAGACCGACGACGTGATCGACTACGTCAGCGTTGGCCGCGCGCCGATCGGGATCTCGATCGCCGGCACCAAGGCCTACGTCGCCTGCGCCCTCTCGCAAGAGATCACCGTCCTCGACGTCGCGACCGGCACCGTGCTCTCGACGATCCAAGGTCAAGGGCTGATCCCCTTCGACGTCGCGACCAACCAGGCCCAGACCATGGTCTACGTCGCGAACGCCATGAGCGGCGACGTCACCGTGATCGACGCCGCGACCGACACGATCGTCGACACCCTGCCCGGCGGCACCGGGATCGCCAGCCTGTTCCAACAGGCCGGGATCACCCTCCCCGCGACCTCGAGCCAGGGCGGCGGGATCGGCGCCCTGCTGAACTCGTTCCTCCAGGGCTTCGCCGGTGGCGCGACCAACCCCGCCTCCTTCGGCGCCCTGATCACGGGCGGCAGCGGCGGCGGCGGCCTGCTCTCGCCGGCCTCGCTGATCAACGGCCTGCTGACGGCCTTCCTGAGCTACGCCGGCGTCTCGCAGGCTCAGCTCAACGGCCTCTCGCTCCCCGGGACCCTGAGCGTCGGCGTGGCGCGCAACCCGGACCTGATCGCGACCTCCAACGGCGTCACCGGCGACCTCTCGATCACCGAGGCGTCGACCCGGAACGTGAGCACGTTCAGCGGTCTGGTCGGGGCTGGCCCCGCGGATATCGCGCCGATCTGGGCGCGCTAGCCGAAGCTTGAACCACCGCGCCCCGACGCTTCATGCGTCGGGGCGTAACCATTCCGGAGGAAGTACGGACCATGGGATCGTTGATCTCTGCCGACGACATGCCTGGGGTCGAGCTGATTCGGCTCAAGTCGTACCCCGATTCACGGGGACGCTTCCTCGAGACCTTTCGCCAAAACTGGTTCCCGGGGCGTCCGACGATGCTCCAGGGGAATCGCAGCGACTCCCAGGCGAACGTCCTGCGCGGCTTGCACTTCCACACCAAGCAGTCCGACTACTGGTACGTCCCGCAGGGATACGTCTACGTCGGCCTCGCCGACCTCCGGCGTGGCTCGCCCACGGAGGGCAAGATCGTCGGGCTCGAGCTCGGCAAGGAAGACCTGGGTCTCTACATCCCCCCGGGGGTTGCCCACGGCTACTACGCGCCGGTCGCTGCGACCATGACCTACCAGGTCGACTTCTACTACGACAACAGCGACGAGTTCGGTGTGGCCTGGGACGATCCCGAGCTGCAGATCCCCTGGCCGCTGACCGGCGGAGCGCCGATCCTCTCCGATCGGGACCTGGCCAATCCGCGGGTCGCCGAGCTCGATCGGGAGACGATCCCGGCTTACGCCGAGCTCCCCGCCTGCGCCTTCTAGGGTGACGCCCGCGGCGGCCTACCGCGCGACCCTCGCTTACGCGCTCCGCTTTCCCGAGACCTGCGAGGAGAGCCCCTGGGGAGAGCGCGTGGTGAAGGTCCGCAAGAAGGTCTTCGTGTTCCTGGGCAAGGGGCAGGGCGGCTTCAGCGTGACCACGAAGCTCCCGCTGACCGGCGGCATGGCGTTGCAGCTGCCCTTCGCGGCGCCGTGTGGCTATGGCCTGGGGAAGAGCGGCTGGGTCACCGCGCGCTTCGCCAAGGGCGAGGACGTGCCGCTGGAGCTCGTGCGCGACTGGGTCGACGAGAGCTTTCGCGCGGTGGCGCCCAAGACCCTGGTCAAGCAGCTCGCCGTGGCCGGGGGTGGACCGGCGGAGGTCCGCCCGGTCGCGCGGCCCCGGGCGCGACGCAAGGAGCAGGTGCTCGTGTTGACCGGCGACCCGCTGCGCGGGGAGCGCGCGGCGCGCGGCTACGCCGAGCAGGGCCTGCGCTGCGACGTCGCCGAGCTCGACGCGCCCAGCGCGCGGCGCAAGCTGGCTCTGGCGGTGGTCGATCTGGGCCGTCGCCCGGGCGAGGCGCTCGAGGTCGCGGAGGCGCTCTTGCAGCGCCGCGCTGGACCCCGCGTGCTCGTGTGCGGAATCCGCGACGCGCGCATGGAGAAGCGCGCCCAGGCTGCGTTGGGGGACGTCCCGCGGAGCCGGCACGCTCCTGGGCACCCGCGAGCGATCGAGCTCGGGGTCGGGTTGCTGAGGGAGGACCCCGCTGCGCTCGAGGGAGGTTCGTCTGGGCAAGGTCGCAAAAGGCGCTAGGATCGCCGCTCGAGACGAGGCAGGTAGATGAACGCACCAGCGATCCAGCTCTCCCAAGTGACGCGGCAATACACGCGCGGCGGCGAGACGGTCAAGGCCCTCGACGAGTTCGACCTCGAGATCCCGCAGGGCGGCTACTACGCGATCATGGGGCCCTCGGGCTCGGGCAAGTCGACCCTGCTGAACCTCGTCGGCGGCCTCGACCGGCCCGACGCGGGGCAGGTCGTGGTAGCCGGCGAGGACCTGAATCAGCTCACGAGCTCGGAGCTCGCGGACTTTCGCGCGAACACGATCGGGTTCGTGTTTCAGGGCTTCAACCTGCTGCCGGTGCTGACCGCGGTGCAGAACGTCGAGCTCCCGCTCCTCTTGACCCCGCTCTCGCGCGGCGAGCGCCGCAAGCAGGCCCTGCACGCGCTGGAGCTGGTGGGGCTCAGCGATCGGATCAACCACCGTCCGCGCCAGCTCTCGGGTGGCCAGGAGCAGCGGGTCGCGATCGCGCGCGCGCTGGCGACCGACCCTCAGCTGATCCTGGCCGACGAGCCCACCGGTGACCTCGACCGCGACAGCGCGAGCTCGGTGCTCGAGCTGCTCGAGCGGCTCAACGCGGAGTTCAAGAAGACGATCGTGATGGTCACCCACGACGCGCGCGCCGCCGACAGCGCGGGGCACGTGGTCCACCTCGACAAGGGCAAGCTGGAGCGGATCGTCGACAACCGTCTCAAGGCGCCCGAGGCCGGGGCCCCCGCCGAGCAGGAGGCGTAGTGCTGCGCTTTCCCTGGCTCCTCGTGTTCAAGAACCTGGGCGGGCGCCCGCTGCGCACCTTCTTGACCCTCGCCTCGCTGACCGTGGCGTTCTTTCTGCTGTGCGTGCTGCGGAGTGTGCTCGGCGGCCTCGAGGCGGGGATCAAGGCCTCGGCCAACGACCGGCTCGTCGTGCAGTCGGCGGTGAGCCTGTTCGTGAGCCTCCCCGACAGCTACCAGGCCAAGATCCAGTCGGTGCCCGGCGTCGAGGACGCGATCCGCTGGCAGTGGTTCGGGGGGATCTATCAGGACCCCTCGAACTTCTTCGCGCAGTTCGCGGTCGACCATGACCGCCTGCTCAAGGTCTACCCCGAGATCCACACCGACGAGGCCGCGGCACAAGCCTTCTTGGAGAAGCGGACCGCCTGCCTGGTCGGGACCAAGCTCGCCCAGCGCTATGGGTTCAAGGTCGGCGATCGAATTCCGCTGCAGGGCACGATCTTCCCTCGCTTCGACGGCCAGCCGTGGCAGCTCGACGTGGTCGGGATCTATCGCTCGAGCTCGGCCAACGTCGACGAGCAGACCATGTTCTTCCGCTACGACTACCTCGACGAGACCCGGCGCGCCGAGCTCTGCGGCGGGCCCCAGGGCGCCGGGGTCTACGTCTTGGCCCTCGACGGGCGCGCCCCCGAAGCGGTGGCCGCGCGGGTCGACGCGCTGTTTCGCAACGGCCCGCAGGCGGTCAACACGACCAGCGAGGCGGAGTTCCAGCGGCAGTTCGTGAGCATGCTCGGCGGGGTGCCGGTGTTCCTCAGCTCGATCGGCGGCGGCGTGCTGTTCGCGATCTTGCTCGCGGTGCTGAACACCATGCTCATGGCCGGCCGCGAGCGGACCCACGACTTCGGCGTCCTCAAGGCCCTCGGCTTCCAGGCGAGCGTGGTGTTCATGCTGCTCCTCCTCGAGTCGGTCGGGCTGTGCTTGATCGGGGGCGCGATCGGGATCTCCCTCGCCGTGGGTAGCCAGGCCGCCGTCGGGAACGCGATCTCGCTCGTGCTCCCGACCTACGAGGTCGCTCAGGAGACCCAGCTCCTCGCGCTCGGGGCGGCCGCGGTGATCGGGCTGGTCGCGGGGGTCCTCCCCGGGCTGCGCGCCGCGCAGCTCGAGGTCGTCGAAGCCCTGCGGGCGGAGGTGTAGCGTGGATCGTATCGACCGCTTGACCCTGAGCCTGATCGTCCGGCTGCTCAGGATCCAAAAGCTGCCGCCGTTCAGCTACAACCTCCGCAGCCTGTTCGTGCGCTGGTCGTCGACCCTGCTGACCGTGGTCGGGATCGGCGCCACGGTCGCGGTGCTCTCGGGCGTGCTCGCGCTGCAGCAGGGCTTCTCGCGGCTCTACACCGAGAACGGCCGCGCCGACGTGGCGCTCTTCCTGCGCCCAGGCGCCACGAGCGAGGGCGAGAGCGCGATCATGCGCGAGCAGGCGCAGATCCTGATCAAGGAGACCCCCGAGATCGCCCGCGACGCCGAGGGCCGCGCGCTGGCCGCGGGCGAGATCTACCTCGCGTTGCGTCAACGCAAGGTCGACGGCGGCGAGACCAACGTCGCGATCCGCGGCGTCCAGCCGCCGTCCTTCGTGATCGCTGGGGTCGAGGTGGTCGAGGGCCGAGCCTTCAACCCCGGCAACGACGAGGTCGTGGTCGGCGAGTCCCTCGTGGGGCGGATTCGCGGCTGCGAGCTCGGCGCCGACATTCAGATCAACACCTCCCCGTTCAAGGTCGTGGGGATCTTCCGCTGCCCGGGGCCCGCCTCGTCGGAGATCTGGGGCGACGTCGACCGCATGGGGCCGATCCTCGAGCGCAAGAACTTCAGTCGCGTCGTGGCCAAGCTCGACTCTGCCAAGGACGTGGCCGTGGTGGCCGAGCGCCTCGACGGCGACAAGCGCACGCCAGCCAAGGTGATCAGCGAGCGCGAGTACCTCACCGGGCAGACCGCGGCGCTCTCCTGGGTGCTCTGGATCCTGGGGACCTTCCTCGCGGCGGTCATGGGGGCGGCGGCCGTGTTCTCGGGCATGAACA
>JAGQRJ010000886.1 GCA_020425635.1 Planctomycetota bacterium
CATGAGTGTTCATAATTCTGGCCACGTGCAGTCTGCGACCGATGCTCTCCTGGCCCGCCGAGAGGCGGTCGTCTCGCGCGGGGTTCCGCTGATCTCGCGCTTCGCGGTCGAGCGTGGCGTGGGTGCGTTGCTCTACGACCTCGAGGGCCGCGAGCTGATCGACCTCTCGAGCGGGATCGGGGTCATGAACGGGGGGCACAGCGACCCGGCAGTGCTCGCGGCGATCTCGGCTCAGGCGGCCAAGCTGCAGCACGTCTGCATGCACGTCGCGACCTACGAGCCCTACGTCGCGCTCTGCGAGCGGCTGGTCGCGCTCTTGCCGCACGGGCCTGGGACGAAGGCCATGCTCGTGAACTCAGGCGCGGAGGCCGTCGAGAACGCGGTCAAGATCGCGCGGCAGACGACTGGGCGCAGCGGGATCCTGTGCCTGACCGGGGGCTATCACGGGCGGACCCTGCTCTGCATGACGCTGACCTCCAAGGTCTCCTACAAGCACGGGTGCGGGCCCTTCGCGCCCGAGGTCTACCGGGTCGATTGCCCCGACGCGCTGCGCGACGGGGGCTACACAGACCCCGAGGGCTTCGCGGCGCGCGAGCTGGCGAAGCTCCGCGGCGCGTTCAAGACCCGGGTCGCCGCGAGCGATCTGGCGGCGATCCTCCTGGAGCCCGTCCTCGGGGAGGGCGGGTTCGTCCCGCTGCCTGCCGCCTACTTGAGGGGCCTGCGTGAGCTCTGCGACGAGCACGGGATCCTCTTGATCTTCGACGAGGTCCAGAGCGGGTTCTGCCGAACTGGCGCCTGGGCAGCGCACCAGGTCCATGGCGTCGTCCCGGACCTGTCGACCTACGCCAAGGCCATGGGGGGCGGCTTGCCGATCGCGGCGGTGGTCGGCAGCGGGCGGGTCATGGACGCGGTCCAGCCGGGCACGATCGGCGGCACCTTCGGGGGAAACCCGATCGCATGCGCGGCGGCCCTGGCGACGATCGAGCGGCTCAGCGCGCAAGATCTCTGCGCGCGCGCGCGAGTCCTCGGCGAGCGCATGCAAGCCAGACTGCGCGGGCTCATGGCTCGGCACCCAGAGGTGGTCGACGTGCGCGGACTGGGCGCGATGGTCGCCATGGAGCTCTGCGAAGACGGGGACCTGGGCCGGCCCGCTGGCGGCCTGGTCAAGGAGATCCTGGCCGGGTGTCACGCGCGGGGCGCGCTCGTGATCTCTGCGGGCACCTACGGCAACGTGATTCGCCTGCTGCCGCCGCTGGTGATCACCGACGAGGTGCTCGAGCGCGGCCTGGACGCGCTCGCGGCGAGCGTCGAGGAGGTGCTCGCGTGAGGCCGTTCGCGATCGCAGGGCTGCAACTCGACGTGCGCAGGGGCGACGACACCGAGCGCGCCGCGGCGCAGATCCGAGCCTCGGTCAAGCGCTTTCCCTGGACACAAATGGTGGTGCTGAGCGAGCTCGCCGCGACCGGCCACGAGCCTCGCGACGCGCAGCCACTACCGGGGCCGGCCGAGGAGTGCTTCGCCGCGCTCGCGGCAGAGCTGGGGGTGTGGCTGATCCCAGGCTCGATCTACGAGCAGTGCGGGGGCGCGATCTACAACACGACGCCCGTGTTCGACCCCCTGGGCCGGCTCGTGGGGCGGTACCGCAAGATGTTCCCGTTCCAGCCCTACGAGCCCACGATCACGCCGGGCTCGGAGCCTCTCGTGTTCGAGGTCCCCGACGTGGGGCGCTTTGGGATCTCGATCTGCTACGACCTCTGGTTTCCCGAAACGACGCGCTGGCTCGTGAGCGAGGGCGCGGAGGTGATCATTCACCCCTCCCTCACCGACACGATCGATCGCGACGTGGAGCTCGCGATCGTGCGCGCCACGGCGGCGCAGAACCAGTGCTTCGTGTTCGACGTCAACGGCGCCGGGCTGGGAGGCAACGGGCGCTCGGTGGTCGTGGGGCCCGCGGGAGACGTCCTGCACGTGGCAGGGCCCGACGAAGAGGAGTTCCACCTCGAGATCGATCTGGACCGCGTCTCCCGCAGCCGGAGGCTCGGGCTCCGTGGACTGGGTCAGCCGCTGAAGAGCTTGCGCGACCGTGCGTTCGAGTTCCCGCATTACGCCCCAGGAGCGAAGTCGCCTTACCTGGACAGCCTCGGCCCGCTGGAGCTGCCCGCGCGCGGGAGCCGCGCAGGGATTCAGGGTCACGGCGGAGTGGATTGACCCCCTCCGAGCGTCACGCCAGACCCTCGCTGGGGGCCTCCTACGCCGCGACCCGGCGCCGGACCTCGGTGTGGCAATCCCTGAAGGCCGACGCGCTGCGCTGGCAGTCCCACCCCGAGGACGCCGAGGTGCTCGCGCGGCTGAACGACGGACTCTCCGAGCTGCGCCGCGTCGAGAGCTACTGGGCTTACCCGGGCAAGCACGTCGTCGAGCGGCTGGCGGGCCTCGTGGCCGACGAAGATCCGGAGGCGCTGGCCACCTTGACCTCGCTCGTGGTGCGCATGCTCGTGAGCGGGGCCTACCGGGTGTTCTCCGAGGACACCGAGGACCAGGGGCTGAGTCCCGAGAGCGCCCAGGGCCTGGTCCCCGACCTCGTCCTGGACGAGCGCCCCTACTTCGAGGTGCTCGTCGTCGACGATCTCCCCCCGCGCGAGGAAGACCGCCTGCGCGAGCGCATGATCGCCTTGCGCAGCGAGGGCGACCCGTTCGTCTACGACCTCGTGATCGTCCCGTCGTTCGAGGACGCGCTGATCGCGGCGCTCCTGAATCCCCAACTCCAGAGCGTGGTGATTCGCTACGGGTTCCGGCTCGCCTCCCGACACAGCCTGGGCCTCGCCGAGCGCGCGCTGGCTCGCTTCGACCAGGGTGAACTCGACGCGGTCGAGATCGGTCCCGCTCTGGGGCAGGCGATCGCGCGCCTGCGCCCGAACCTCGACCTGTTCCTGGTGTCTGACGCGGCGGTCGAAGACATTGCCCTGCAGCACCGGCGGACCTTCCGCCGGATCTTCTTTCGGCAGGAAGACCTGCTCGAGCTGCACCTCTCGATCACGAAGGGGGTCCAGGCGCGCTACTGCACCCCCTTCTTCTCTGCGCTCAAGTCCTACAGTCAGCGCCCGACCGGCGTTTTCCACGCGCTGCCGATCGCGCGCGGGAAGTCGGTCAGCCGCTCTTACTGGATCCGAGACCTCGAAGAGCTGTTCGGCGAGTCGCTGCTGCTCGCAGAGACCTCGGCGACCACGGGGGGGCTCGACTCCCTGTTGCAGCCCCACGGCTCGCTGCGGGAGGCCCAGGCCCTGGCCGCGCGTGCGTTCGGCACCCGGCAGACCTTCTTCGTCACCAACGGGACGTCCACCGCGAACAAGATCGTGCTCCAGGCGATCGCGCGCCCAGGCGATATCGTGCTCGCCGCGCGCGACTGCCACATGTCGCACCACTATGCGTTCGTGCTCAGCGGCGTCGAGCCGCTCTACATGGACCCCTACCCGATCCAGCGCTTCGGCTTCTACGGCGGGGTGCCCCTCGCCGTGATCAAGCGGCATTTGCTCGAGCTCAAGGCGCGCGGGCAGCTCGACCGCGCGCGGGTGCTCCTGCTCACCAACTGCACCTTCGACGGGATCGTCTACAACCCCCTGCGGGTCATGGAGGAGGTGCTCGCGATTCAGCCGGACATGACCTTCGTGTGGGACGAGGCGTGGTTCGCCTTCGCGCGCTTCACCCCGATCACCCGCCGGCGGACCGCGATGCAGGCCGCCGCGGACCTCCGCGAGCGGCTGGCGAGCCCTGACTACCGGGCGCGACACGCCGAGTGGCGGGCGCGCTTCGACGCCGACCCCGAACCCGAGCGTTGGTACGGTCCGCTGCTCGCGGACCCCGACCGCGCCAAGGTCCGGGTCTACGCGACCCACTCGACGCACAAGACGCTGACCAGCCTGCGCCAGGGGTCCATGATCCACGTCAGCGACGACCTCTTCGAGTCCGACGTCGAGCAGTCCTTCCACCAGGCCTACCTGACGCACACGTCTTCCTCGGCGAACTACCCGATCCTGGCCTCGCTCGACATCGGGCGGCGGCAGGTCGAGCTCGAGGGCTACGAGATGGTGCAGCACGCGATCGAGCTCGCGCTGATCCTGCGCCAGCAGGTGAACTCCAACCCTGGGCTCAAGCGCCACTTCGACCTGCTGACCCCCGAGGACCTGATCCCGTCCGAGCACCGCACCTCCGCGTTCAGCGCCTACGCCCTGGCCGGGACCGACTGGGAGGCCATGGACCGGGCCTGGGAGGACGACGAGTTCTGCCTCGACCCCACGCGACTGACCCTCGCGGTCGGGCGCACGGGAATGACGGGCGACGCGTTCAAGTCGCTGTTGATCGACCAGCACGACATTCAGGTGAACAAGACTTCGCTCAACACCGTGCTGTTCATGACGCACATTGGGACCACGCGCGGCGCGCTCGCGCACCTGATCTCTTCGCTGGCGAACATAGCCGACGAGCTCGACGATCACGCCGCGGTGCAGGGAGCGCCGCGAGCGGCGCTGCGCAGCGCCGCGGCACGCAGGCTGACGGGGGAGCTCCTCCCCCTGCCGGACTTCTCTGCATTCCACCCGCGCTTCTGCGGCGGGTCTGGCGCGCCGGGGCGCGAGGGCGACATTCGCGCCGCGTTCTTCGCGGCCAACCTGTCGGAGAACGTGCGCCACCTCAGGCTCGACGGCACGATCGAGGCCGAGCTGGACGCGGGGCGGGTCGTCGTCTCCGCGGGCTTCGTCACCCCTTACCCGCCAGGGTTCCCGGTGCTGGTCACCGGGCAGGTGGTCTCTCGCGAGATCCTGGCGTTCCTGAAGTCGATCGACATAGAGATCCACGGCTACGACCCCGAGGTCGGGCTGCGCGTGTTCACCCCCGAGGCGTTGGGCCAATGACAGCGAACAAGCTCCGCGGGCTCTCCGAGATCCGCTCCCACTTCTTCCGTGACCCGACGCCGACCTGGTACGTGTGCGCCACTCCTTACACCCTGCTCGGCATGGACGAGTGGGTCCGCGGATTCCGCTACGTGAGTCACGGCGACTGCTTCGACGGACTCCACCCGCGGGTGTTCTCTCCGCCGCGGGGCGCGAAGCACGTGTTCCCGTATCCCACCCTGGAGGAGATGAACGCCCGGCTCCTGCAGCGGCCTGACGTTCAGCGGCAGATCCGCGCGCGCGGGCCCGGGCGGATCGCGATGCTCCTGTTCGACGAGGTCGGCGAGGCGCTGTGCCGAGAGCTGGACCTGGAGCTGGTCTTCCCGCCCGCCGAGCTGCGCAGGCGCGTCGATGACAAGGTCGAGTCCACTCGGCTGGGGAACCAGGCGGGGGTCCCTTCGGTGCCCAACGCCCTCGGGCCCGTCCGCTCCTGGAAGGACCTCCAGGCGCTCGCGGGGCACCTCGGGCCGGACTTCGTGATCCAGACCCCGTTCGGCGACAGCGGGTCCACCACCTTCTTCGTGTCCTCGCCCGATGACCTCGCGCAGGTCTTGCCCGTCGTCGCCGCGGAGCGGAGTGTGAAGGTCATGCGCCGGATTCGCTGCGCGCAGGCCGCCGTCGAGGGCTGCGTGACCCGGGCCGGGACGATCGTGGGGCCGGTCATGACCGAGATCGTGGGCTTCTCGGAGCTGACCCCCTACAAGGGCGGCTGGGCCGGGAACGAGGTCGCCCCGGGCGCGTTCAGCGACGAGCAGCGCGTGCGCGCGTCGCGCTTGACACAAGCCTTCGGCGAGACCCTGCGCGGGGTGGGCTGGCGCGGCTACTTCGAGATCGACTGGCTGATCGACCTCGACACCGACGAACTCTACCTGGGGGAGGTCAATCCCAGGATCACCGGGGCCAGCCCGCTGACCAACCTGGCCGCCTTCGCCCACGCCGACGCGCCGCTGTTCCTGTTCCACCTGCTGGAGTATTCCGGGATCGACTTCGAGCTCGACGTCGACGAGCTCAACGAGCGCTGGACCCACCCGATCCACGCGGACCCCTGGGGTCAGCTGATCGTCAAGCACGTGGACGCGCAGACCCTGGAGTTGACCAAGGCGCCGTCTTCGGGGACCTGGGTCATGCGTCCGGACGGCTCGATCGAGTGGCGCTACATGCAGACCCACCGGCGTACGGTCGAAGACGAGCTCAGCGCGTTCTTCCTGCGGATCGCGCCGGTGGGGAGCGTGGTCCAGCAGGGCGACGACATCGGGGTGCTCGTGCTGCGCGGCCGACTGCTCGACGCCGACCGCGCCCTGAACGAGCGCGCGCGGGCGTGGATTCGCGCGATCCGCGCGGAGTTCGCCGGGACGCCGAGCGACGTTCCGGCGGGGAGTTGAACTGGCCCAGCCCCGCTCAGCCCTCGGTGCTCGGCGCTTCGGTAGGCGACCCTGTCCGGCAGGCCAGCACCCCAGGGGGCGGTGCCTCGGGTCTTCGAACACGTGCGTTGCTCCTCGGCTCCACTCTGAGCAGTCCTGGGACCAGCGGCTGTCGACGCTAACGTCCACCAGGGCGCCCGCGCGCGGACACGACTGTCCGGCAGCGGACGACTTCGCCCTCCCACGGCGGGCGGCGCAGCCCGCCTGCTCACCACGTCGCGGTGAGCTCTGCGGGCTAACCCCAGAACCAGATCGCGAGCAGGGCCAGCGCGCTCGAGCCGAGCACGAGCGAGCCCTCCCAGAAGGGCTTGTTGCCGCCCTCGACCTCGATCGACGGTGAGCGCTCGCGGGTGGCGAAGCGCGTGAAGCGCTCTTCGACGCTCTGATTCCAGCGCTGCAGCGCCTCGGCCCAGGCCGTCCACAGCGCCGGGATCGGTCGAGGCCGGCTGCCCACGGGGAAGCTCGAGGCCCAGCGCAGGAACCACCCCGCGATCACGGCGGCCGAGAACACCAAGGCCCAGGGACCCCAGGAGGTCGGGCGCAGGTGCGCCTCCTCGCCGAGGGCGCCCCACGAGCCCGAGAGCCACCACACGACCCCTGAGGCCAGGGTCCAGGCCACGGCGCCGAGGACGAGGGTCGGGCCCGCGAGGGGCGTCGTGAGCAAGCTCGCGGGGCGGCGGAAGAACAGCCGGCGATACAGGCGCGCGCCCGCCATGCAGGTCGCCGCGGCGAAGACGCTCACGCGGGGATCGTCCAGGAGCCGGGCGAGCACGTGGCCGCCCGGCGTCCCCGGGAGGCCGAGCACCAGGCACAGCCCGGCGGTCGCGCCCACGAACGCGCCGGGGAGCTGGCGGCGTTCGCCGCCTTCGGGGCCGCAGGCGCGCCACACGGTCTCCGCCGAGAGGTGCAGCAGCGCAACGCCGCCGGCGCTGACCGCGAGGTAGACCAGGCCCAGGTGCACGTCGAGGGTGATCACGACCAGGGCCAGGCACCACACCGCGCGCGCGAGGTTCGCGGTGCAGGCCACCACGTCGCGGCTGACCGCCGCGATCAGGAGCGGGACGCAGCCGAGGGCCACCGCGAACCAGGCGAGCAGCGAGGACGCCACCCCGGGCGTGTCCCACCACAGGGGGGCGGTGCGCACGACGAGGACCGCCGCGCCCAGCTGCAGCAAGCACTGCAGCGCGGCCGCTGCGCCACGCAAGCGGCGTGAGGGCCAGGCGGCGACCCACACCGCGGCCGTGATCAGGACCCCCGCTTGGGCAGGGGTCACGAGGGCGCCGTCTCCGGTGAGCATGGGCAGGCCCAGGGGGGACGAGCCGGGGGCGCGCAGCGCGGTCAGGGCCAGCCAGGCGACCCAACCCGCGGCGAGGGCGCGCAGCCAATCCGCCGTGTGCCGGCGGTTGACGATCAGCAAGGCCACTTGCCACAGGATCAACGCGACCACGAGGTCGCTGGCGAGGGCGCTCGCGGCGAGGGGCCCGGTGGCGAGCGCAGCCGAAGGCAGCCGTCGGGCGGGGGTCAACTCGAGCAGGGTCGCGAGGCCGAGGATCAGGGCCAGCCAGCTCAGGGAGTAGAGGTTCGCCTCCCAGCGCAGGGAGAAGCGCGTGGCCGGCAGGCGCGCTCTGCCGCCAGGGGGGAGCGGGTCGCCGACGCTGACCCAGCTCGCGTCGGCGCGGACCCGGTAGGCCGCGAGCTCGGCGGGGGTCAGGTGGCCGTCGCCGTCGAGGTCGGCCTCGGCGGGAGGGGGGGCGCCGAGCTCCGCGGTGCTGAGGGTCCCGTCGTGGTCTGCGTCGAGCTCGGCGTAGGTCCGCGCCAGGCCGGCGCGCAGCCGCGGGGGAACGCTCATGTAGCGGGCGAGCTCGAGCTCGTCGATCCTGCCGTCGGGGCGCCCGTCGTCGAAGCCGTCGGCCCAGGCGTGCACCCAGCCGGCGTGCTCGGCCTCCTCGAGCAGGCCGTCGTCGTTCTCGTCCCAGTCCGGGAGGTTGGCCTGCTGGGGGACGCGAGGGAACTCGAGCTCGTGGCCAAGCGCGCCCTCGTGCTGCAGGCGCTCGCTCAGCGCGCCCACGGCGGCCAGCGCGCCCACACAGGCGGCGGCCCCGATCCAGGACAGCTCCCAGCGGCTCACGAACAGGCGCAGCAGCCCGGCGATCAGCGGGAGCAGGAAGACCGTGACGACGAGGTCCTGGGTGCTCATGAGACGCAAATCATACCGACGGCGTGATTTGATTGCGCCGGACCTGCGCCTGCGTGATAAAAACGTGCGCACGGTCAGGTGGAGCTGTGGACGTGGTGAGTTCTGACGTAGACGACGCCCTCGACGCGCGACGCGCGGGCGCGCTCCTGGCCGAGAGCGGCGGCGGGGCACGCAAGATCGGCGTCGAGCTCGAGATGTCCTTGCTCCAGGCCGAGAGCCTCGAGCCGGCGACCTTCGAGGGC
Organism: Planctomycetota bacterium; assembly: GCA_020425635.1. Lineage (GTDB taxonomy): Bacteria > Planctomycetota > J058 > J058 > J058 > JAGQRJ01. Next base: position 8,807 of record JAGQRJ010000886.1, read on the forward strand.
CCTCACGGGATCGAGCGCGTGCTCGAGGCGCTGCTCGCCCGCGGCGGGTATCGGGGTGAGTACGAGGGCGAGCACCTGATCGGGCTGACCGGCGTGAACGGCGAGGCGTTCTCGCTGGAGCCGGGCGGGCAGATCGAGTTCTCGACCGCGCCCCTCGACACCCTGGCCGAGGTCGACGCCGCGCTGCACGAGCGCACGGCGGAGGTCGCGCGGATCGCCGAGGGCGTCGGGCTCTACCTCCTCGGGGGGGGGATCGTGCTCCACGGGGCCGAGGGGGTGCCTTGGGTGCCCAAGGGGCGCTACCGGATCATGCGCGACTACTTCGCCTCGCTGGGCGAGGCGGGGCACCTCGGGCACACCATGATGCAGCGCACCCTCTCGCTGCAGATCTCGCTCGACTTCGCCGACGCGGCCGACGCCATGGACCTGCTCCGGATCACGCTGCTGGCCGCCCCGGCGGCGACCGCGCTCTTCGCCTGCAGCCCCTTCGACGGCTTCCGCGAGGTCGAGTGCGCGTCGCTCCGCGCCAAGGCTTGGCTCTACACCGACCCCAGCCGCGCCCAGGACGTGCCGGGGTGCACCGCCCCCGGGGCGACGATCGACGACTACGCAGCCTACGCCCTCGACGCACCCATGATGTTCCGGGTGCGCGACGGGAAGTACCTCCCCATGCAGGGGGCGTCGTTTCGGGCGGCCATGGAGCGGGGAAGCTGGCCCGACGGGCGCCCCGTCACCTCGGCCGACTGGTGGGCTCAGCTCGGCTCGATCTTCACCAACGCCCGGCTCAAGCGAGGGGTGATCGAGCTGCGCTCGACCGACGGTCAGCGCCCCGAGGACCTGGGGGTCGTGTCCGCCTTCTGGGTGGGGCTGCTCTACGACGAGACCTCGCGCGCAGAGGCGCGCGCGCTGCTGGGGCAGGTCGCGCCCGAGGCGCACGCCCGCGCGCTGCAGCAGGCCCCCTGCGTCGGTCTGCGCGACCCAGACTTGCGCGCGCAAGCCCTGGCGCTGGTCGAGTTGGCCCAGGCGGGGATCGAGCGCCGGGTGGCGGCGGGGCTCGAGGCCGAGTCGAGCCTCGGCGCACTGGCCAACACCCTCGCGCGCGCGCGCGCGGGAGTGACCCCCGCGGCGGCGCTGCTCGAGGGCTGGCGCGGCGAGTGGAACCGCGACCCCCGGCAGCTCGTCGCCGCGCTGCGCTATCCGACCAGCTGAGAGCTCGCCGGCGCGCGCTGCGTGGCGTTGCGCTGAACACCGGCTTGCTCGAGCCAGCGGACGACGTGGGCCGAGGCGCTGCGCAGGAAGAGCGGCCCTACGTGGCCCACGGGCTCGTGGAGGACGACGTTCTCGCCTTCGCCGAGGACCACCGACCAGCTCGGGCTGACGATGTTCTCCTGGTCCGACACGAGGGTGTGGACCGGGACGCGTCCGCGCTTGTGCGGAGGGTAGGCGCGCATGAACTCGCTGCCCGGGGTCATGTCCCGCGCGCTACGCCCGATCCCCAGGCGCGCGAGGTGCGTGCCGCGGTGGGGAGAGGCGAGGCTGACCACGGTCCGCACGGGGAGCTCGGGGTGGCGGTGGACGCAGACGCGGCTCACGATCCCGCCCATGCTGTGGGCGACCACGGCGACGGCCTCGGCGCCGGTGCTGCGCAAGAGCTCGAGGATCGTGTCGCGCAGCCAGTCGGCGTTGGACTCGATCGGGCGCAGGGTCGAGGGGAAGTCGGCCTGAACCACCCGGAAGCCTTGGTCCCGCAGCCTGCGTGAGAGCGTGAGCATGGTCCCGGAGTTCTCGAGGTAGCCCGAGAGCACGATCACGGGGGTGCCGTCGCCAGGGTCGATCTGGAGTCGGCGACGCGGAGGCAGCGCGTGCAGGGTCTGCCGGGCGAAGGCCACGCTCTGCCACATGCTCTCGACGCCCAGCCACAGCGCTCGCGTGTGCAAGGGCGGCTTGGCGCGCTCGGCGAAGAGCTGAGCCTGGGTCGGGTCCTGCTCGTCGCGCCGCCCTCGCCACCAGGCGTAGAGGGTCAAGAGCAGCATGCCCAGCAGGAGGAGCGGGACCAGCGGGACCAGGAGCAGGCTCAAGAGGAGGGTCGAGGCGCGCATGGCTCCATGATACCCGCGCGGCAGGTTCCGGCTCCGGGCATTCTGGAGCGGGTCCAGCCGACGCGGTAGAGTCTGATCCCAACGCACAGAAGGGCACCCCGCGCATGGCCAAGGACAAACACAAGAAGCCGAAAAAGGGCAAGGACAAGAAGCCGAAGAAGGGCGACAAGAAGGGCAAGGACAAGAAGCCCAAGGGCCCGACCCAAGCCGACCTCGCCGACCGCTACGCGCTCTACCAGCGCGCGGTGCAAGAGCCCGACGCGGACATCGACTTCTTCCTCCAGGCCTACGCGGAGGTCTACGGCAAGGAGCGCAAGCCTCACACCTTCCGCGAGGACTTCTGCGCCGCCGCCAACACCGCCTGTCACTGGGTCAAGCGCGACCCCGCCAACAAGGCCTGGGGCGTGGACCTCGACCCCGAGCCCCTGGAGTGGGGGCGCAAGCACAACGTCTCGCAGCTCAACGCAGAGCAGCAGAGTCGGCTGACGCTGATCGAGGGCGACGTCCGCGTCAAGCGCGCGCCCCGAGTGGACATCACCGCGGCGCAGAACTTCAGCTACTACTGCTTCAAGACGCGCGCCGAGCTGCTCGCCTACTTCAAGGTCGTGCGCAGCGGGCTCACCGAGCACGGCATGTTCGTGGTCGACGTGTTCGGCGGTCCCGAGGCGCAGACGGCCATGGACGAGGACACCAAGCACGACGGGTTCACCTACACCTGGGACCAGGAGCGCTACGACCCGATCAGCGGCGAGATCCTCTGCCACATTCACTTCTCGTTCAAAGACAAGAGCGAGATCAAGCGCGCCTTCACCTACGACTGGCGGCAGTGGACGATCCCCGAGGTCCGTGAGCTCCTCGCCGAGGCCGGCTTCAGCGAGTCCCACGCCTACTGGGAGGGCACCGACGAGGAGACCGAGGAGGGCAACGGCGAGTTCACTCGCCAGGCGACGGCCGAGAACGAGGACGCCTGGATCGCCTACGTGATCGGCGTTCGCTAACGGGCGCCGCGTGACCGACCGCGCCCTCGCCGACACGGGGCCGGCGTTCCTCGTCGACTTCACCTTCTACCTCGACGTGCTGATCCTCGAGCACCTCCTGCACTACGCGGGGAGCTCGAACCTCGAGGTCGCCCTGGTGTTCGGGGTCTACACGCTGGCCTACGCGGTGCTGGCGCCGCTCCTGGGGCGCGCGTCGGACCGCGGCGGCCGCCGTCGCAGCCTGCTCGTCGGCGCGCTGATCTTCGCCCTCGTGCCCGCGCTGCTCGCGCTCAACCTCGACCTCGCGCCCGGCGCAGAGGGGGTCGTGGTCCGCGCACGCGCGCTGGCCCTCGCGCCTGCGGCCTACCTCGGGATCGCGACCCTGGCCTTGGCCAACGGGCTGTTTTGGCCCGCGCTCCAAGCGCGGATCGGTGACCGGGCCGCGGGGCCCGCGGAGCGCGCCCGTCGGATCCGACGCTTCAACGTCGCCTGGACCTGCGGCAAGGCGAGCGGCGTACTCGTCGCCGCCGCGTGGCTCGTGCGCGCTCCGAGCACCTGCCTCCCGGCGGCGGCGCTGCTCGGCGGCCTGGTGTGGCTCCTGCTCTGGCGCGACGGTCAGGCCGACACGGGGGCTGGGCCGGCCCCCAGCGCTCCGGCCACCGTCGAGCCCCCGGTCGAGGAGCGTCCGCAGCACGCCAAGCGCCCGTTCCTGGTCGCGGGCTTGGTGGCCAACTTCGCCGTGTGGGCGGCGGTCTCGACCTTCGTGAGCCTCGCCCCCAAGATCGGCGAGCACTATGGGCTGGGGCCGCTGCTCGAGGGGGTCGTGCTCGGGGCCTGCCTGGGCGCGCAGGGTCTGGCCTTCCTCGCCCTCGGCGCTGCGCGCCGCTGGGCCTACCGCTGGCCGCTGCTCCTCGCCTCCTGCCCCCTCGCTGCGCTCGGCCTGGCGGCGGTGGTGTGGGCCGACCGCTGCGGCCCGACCGCGGCGCTCTGCGTCCTCGGCGCGGTGTGCGTGGGCGCCGCGCAGGCCGTGACCTACGCGGCGTCGGTGTTCTACAGCCTCGACTACGACGAGCGCCGGGGCATGCGCACCGGGGTCCACGAGGCGACCCTCGCCTTGGGAGGCGCCCTCCCGCTCCTCGGGGGCTTCCTCGCCGACGCGACGGGCGACGTGCGCTCCGCGCTGCTGCTCGGGCTGGGGGTCTGCGCCGCGGCCAGTTTGGGGGTGGCGCTGGCCCGCGTTCGTTAGAATCGAGGGGGAGCGTGCATGCTCGCAGACGCGGACATACTGGCAGGCAAGGTCGCCCTCGGGCGCGGCTACGTCTCTCGCGACGCAGCCTCCCGGATCGCCGCCGCCCTCGTCTCGGCCCTCCGGCAGGGTCACCCCACGAGCTTCGCCTCGGCTGGGGTCCGGCTCGGGCTCCTGCCTCCGCAGCATGCCGAGGCCCTCAGCCAGACCCTCGAGCACGGGGCCTTGGTCTGCCGCGGCACCTGCGGGCGGGTGCAGCCGCTGCGCACGACCCGGGCCCACGAGACGCTGCGCTGTGTGAGCTGTGGGGGGCCGGTCTACGTGGGCGCGCGCCCGGGGCAGACGGTCATGGAGCTCGACGTGCCGCCCGCAGGGAGGAGCGGGCCCCCTGCGCCGCGGCCCCGCGAGCCCGCCGAGCAAGCCGAGGTCAGCGAGGAGACGCCGAGCTTCACCTACCTCGAGCTCGAGGTGCCGGACCACGAGCTCGAGGCTCGTCCGCCGACGCAGGGGCAGCTGCCCCCGACCCAGCGTCGTGAGCCCCCGACCCCGCGCCGTGAGCCTCCGACTCAGCGCCAGGAGCGCCAGACCCAGCCTCAGCGGCGAGCTCCAGGGGCTCAGCTCGAGGACGTCGCGACGCGCGCGCACTCGGTCGAGCAGCTCGAGCAGGCGGGCGTCGACTGGGCCAGCGCACCCACGGCCCTGGGGCCGGCCCTGCCCCCGACCGCGGTCCCGACCCGTCCCTACACCCGCCCGAAGTTTGGCGACGCCGAGCGTGACCGACTCGAGGCCGCGGCTTCAGGAGAAACGACCCTCAAAATGGCGCAGACCCCTGGGAGTGAGTTCACCCCGTTCCGCGTCGCGGACGACGTCGAAGCCGAGGCTCCCCTGGGCCGGGGGGCAGGCGGGACGGTGCTCCGCGGACGCCGGCTCTCCACGGGCGAGCCCGTGGCGATCAAGATCCTGGGCAAGCCCAACGACGAAGACGCGCTCGCGCGCTTCAACCGTGAGGTCATGATCGGCGGGCGCCTCGGGCACTCGGGGATCGTGCAGGTCTACGACACCGGCACGGTTCGGGAGGGCCGCTGGCAGGGTCACCCCTACTGCCTGATGGAGTTCGTCGCTGGGCGCGACGTCGACGCGTGGGCCACCGAGGCCGAGCGCGACCTCCAGGCCTGCGTCGCGCTGGTGGCCGAGGTGTGCGACGCGGTCCACCACGCCCACGGCAAGGGGGTGATCCACCGCGACCTGAAGCCCGGGAACATCCTCGTGCGCTGGGAGGGCGACGCTCCGGTGGTGTGCGACTTCGGGCTCTCGAAGTATCGCCGCGACGCGCAGAACACCACCGACCTCCCCTCGGCCAACACGAAGCTCGGCGTGATCCTCGGCACCCCGAGCTACATGTCGCCCGAGCAGGCCCGGGGAGACCTGGGGATCGGGCCCGGGGCCGACGTCTACGCGTTGGGCGCCGTGCTCTACCGCCTGTTGACCGGGGACGCCCCGTTTCGCGGCGACAGCCCCTTCGAGACGATCAAGCAGGTCGTGCGCGACAAGCCCAAGGCGCCCAGCCGACTGAACCCGAAGGTCCCGCCAGCCCTCGACGAGGTCGTGCTGACCTGCCTCGCGAAGCAGCCGCTGAAGCGCTTTCACGGCGCGCGCGCGCTGCGCGACGCGCTGCTGGCGCTGAAGCTCTAGCCCGCACTTCTCACCACTCGCTCCGCTCGTGGATTCGAAGTGCGGCCAGCAGTGTTGCTTAAGACAGTGAGACCCGGCCTGCGGCCGGGTACACACTGTCGCTTGCGCCTCGCTCG
>JAGQRJ010000887.1 GCA_020425635.1 Planctomycetota bacterium
CGAGCAGCAGCCCGGCGAGCTGGGCCACACGACCGAGCGCGGCGCGGCTGAGCCCGGCCAAGACCTCGGGCGGGGCCAGGGACCCCAAGGCCCGGGCGGCCTCGCGCACGCGCTCGCCGGCGGCCACCACCCGCTCCCCCAGCTCGCGGGCGTCTTCGCTGAGGGTCGAGGTCCAGGCCGCGCGGCGCACCGCCGCCAGCGGGTGCTCGCCGGGGGCGCCCACGGCCTCGAGCGCGGCCTGCAGCTGGTCGGCGAGCTCCGTGAGCCGCGCGTAGCCCTCGGGGCTCGGCGCCCGGAACAGCGCCGGGGGGAGCCGGAGCTTGGGGGCCCCGCGGAGCTCGATCAGGCGCGCGGTGGCGCGGAAGACCGTGATCCCCAAGGGGCGGGGGTCGTGCAGCTCGTGGGCGTAGGCGTTGAGCTGGGCGCGCAGGGCCTCGAGCTGGGTCGCCTGGCGCTCCCACTCGGCGGGCGCCTGGGTGGAGGCGGCGTGGAAGGCCTCCTCGAGCTGGGCCAGGATCGCCTTCTTGCTGCTCTTGGTGGAGTGGATCTCGAGGCAGAAGGGGGCCAGCCCCGCCTGGCGCAGGCGGTCGTGGACCACGTTCAGGGCGGCCATTTTCTCCGACACGAAGAGCACCCGCCGCCCGTGGCCCAGGCAGTGGGCGATCATGTTCGTGATCGTCTGCGACTTGCCCGTGCCCGGCGGCCCCTGGAGCACGAAGCTCCGCCCGTCGTTGCTGGCGTGGATCGCGACCAGCTGCGAGGAGTCGGCGTCGCGCGGGCAGAACAGGTCCTGGGCGCGGCGCGCCGTGTCGAGGGTCTCGGGGGCGGGCAGCTCGCCGGCCGCCTCGAAGGCCTCCCCGCGCCCGGTGCCCAGGGCCAGGTGCTGCACCACGCGGTTCTCGAGCAGGAGCTCGGTGTGCTCCTCGAGGTCGCGCCACATGAGGAACTTCGAGAACGAAAAGGGCGCCGCGTGGGCCTCCTCCACCACCTCCCAGCGCGGCCGGCCGCGGATCGCCCGCCGATAGCGCTCGAAGATCCGGGGCACGTCGAGGCCCGAGTCGTCCTCGGGGAGCTCGTAGAGCTCGGAGGTGTCGACGTCGGGGAAGTCGAGCTTGAGCTTCTCGAGCAGGGTCACGTTGAGGTAGGGGTCTTCGTCGCTGAGCGCGAGGCGGAAGCCCTTGCCCACCCCGGGCCGCTGCAGCTCCGCGCTCAAGAGCAGGATCGGCGCCCGGCGGGGGGTCTCGCTGTGCTCGGTCTCGAACCACTGCAAGAAGCCGAGGGCCAGGTAGAAGGTGTTGGCGCCGGTCTCCTCGAGGCTGCTCTTGGCCTCGCGGAAGGCCTTCAGCGCGCGCTTGTCGAGCTCCTTGGCGCTCAGGGCCACGTGCAGGCGCCCCTGGGCGAGGGCCGCGTCGACCTGCAGCGCGTCGTCGCCGTCTGCCTTGGGGACGAGCTGGAAGGACTCCCCCGCCGCGAGCAGGTCCTCCAGGTGCGCGAGGCTCGTGGTCTGGAGCGGCAGGCTCTGGCTGCGCTCCCGGTAGCTGATCAGCCCGTTGCGCAGGGTGAGGTCGAGGAGCTTGCGCTTCCAGGTCGCGACGCGGTCGGGCACGCTGGCGGCGTCGGGGTCGCTCGCGGCCGGGGGCGCGGGGGCGTCGCCCGCGCCCAGGGAGGCGACCCCGTGCTCGCGCGCGGAGCGCAGGTCCACGGCCACCGCGAAGCCCTCGCC
>JAGQRJ010000888.1 GCA_020425635.1 Planctomycetota bacterium
CGGTGAGCGCGATCCTGGGCAAGGTCACCGGCTACAACGACCACGCCTCGCGCGACTCGCTGATGCGCCGCTTCGAGCGCGACAAGAAGGTCCTGCGCGACATGGGGATTCCGATCGAGCACAAGAGCTCGGGCCCCTTCGGCGTCGAGGGCTACCGGATCCCGCGCGACGCCTACTTCCTCGACGAGATCTCGCTGCCCCCCGAGTCGGGCAAGATCCTGCGCGCGCTCTTCGCCTGGGCCCACGCGGGCGGGGGCTCGCTCTCGGAGGACCTGCGCTCGGCGCTGGTCAAGCTCGGCTTCTTCGTCGACGAGGAGGGCAGCGAAGAGCGCCCGGTCCTCCCGCGCGAGTCCCTCGACCCCATGGTCGGCGGCAAACCCACCAAGAGCTCGCAGGCTGGCGAGAACCTCGAGCTCCTCTCCCAGGCGGTGTTCCACAACCGCCGGGTGCGCTTCACCTACCGCACGATGAGCAGCGGCGAGGAGTTGACCCGCGTGGTCGACCCCTACGGCCTCGGCTTCGCGGGCCAGGCTTGGAACCGCGGGGCCTGGTACCTCGTCGGCTATTGCCACCTGCGCGAGGCGCAGCGGGTGTTCAAGCTGCAGCGGATCAAGGGCGCGGTCGACTACGCCGACCCCGGAGAAGGCCCGGACTACACGATCCCCGCCGGCTTCCGGGTGCGCGAGCACATCGGCAAGACGCGCTGGGAGTACAAGAACCTCGAGACCGCGTTCACCGGGGGAGCGAGCGAGCCGTTCCAGGCCGAGATCGGCTTCGCGGCCGGCGTGTCCCACGAGGTGCGTTCGCTCGTGCCTTCGGCGGAGGTCGTCTCCGAGCACGAGAACTGGGTGACCCTCCGCTTCCAGGTCCACCAACGCCGACCCTTCCTGCGCTTCCTCCTGCGCTACGTCCCGCGGATTCGGATCGCCACCCCCCCCGACCTCGAGGGCGCCCTGCGCGACCTCGCGCGCGAAGTCCTCGCTCAGTACCGGGGTCAGCCCGGCGGGGGGTCGGCGTGAGCAACCCCGTCCCGCGTCTGCGCCGCCTGCTGGCGATCATTCCCCTGATCCAGCGCCGCGGGGGGATCCCCCTGCACGAGCTCCAGGAGACCCTCGGCGTCAGCAAGCGCGAGCTCATGGGCGACCTCAACGCGATCATGCTCTGCGGGGTCCCGCCCTACCTGCCCAACGACTACATCTCGGTGTTCATCGACGGCGACCACGTGACCGTCGACTACGCGCAGCACTTCGCGCGCCCCGCCCGGCTCACGCTCCCCGAAGCCCTCGCCCTGAGGCTGGCGATCGAGCGCCTCCCGATCCCGGAAGAGGGGCCGCTCTACGAGGCCTACCTGCAGGTGCTCGAGACCCTCGAGCAGCAGATGCGCAAGAGCGGCCAGGGCAACCTCGGCCGACTCGAGGGCAGGATCGAAGCCCCGCACAGCCAGGACCTCGGCGACAAGCTCGGGGTGATCACCGCCGCGGTGGAGCAGCGCCAGCCGCTGATCCTCACCTACTACAGCGCGAGCAGCGACACGATCACCGAGCGCCGCGTGCGCCCCTACGCCCAGGCCGACAAATACGGCAACCAGTACCTGATCGGCTACTGCGAGCAGAAGCAGGACGTGCGCAGCTTCCGCCTCGACCGGATCTCGCGCCTGGTGCTCGACCCCCAGGCGCAGCCCTTCGCGGTGCCCGCCGACTTCGACCTGCCCCGGCACCTCGAGGGCCTCGGCGCGGGCGGCTTCACCGTGCGCCTCAAGTTCGACGCGGCCCTCAGCCGCTACGTGAGCGAAGACTACGCCGAGATGCGCGTGGAGCGGGCAGACGACGCGGTGACCGTGGTCCTCAACTGCGGCTCGATCCCCTGGGCAGTCAACAAGGCCCTGCTCTACGGCGAGCTGTGCGAGATCACCGAGCCGCCCGAGGCCCGCGACGCGATCTGCGCGCGCCTCGAGGCCTTCCTCGCCGAGTCGCCTTGATGTTAGGGGGCCTCTCCGAGGCCCCCTCGCCCTCGCAGCA
>JAGQRJ010000142.1 GCA_020425635.1 Planctomycetota bacterium
CAGAGTACGCGGCGCGCGTGATTCGCAGGGCCGAGGCGCTCCAGGGCCGTCGATTGCTTCGGGACAGATTCAAAGGGTGGGAAGACGCAGGCGGAGCGGGGGGTGGGGGGTCTGCAGCGAGGCTTTGCAGGTGCCAACCCCTGTCGAATGCACGGCGTTAGCGCACTGTTGAGGGCACCTGCAACCGCCGAGCGGCAGACCCCCCGCCCCCCGCTCCGCCGCGACCCGCGCGGTGCGCCCCAGTTGGCCAACTCCGAGTCCGAGTCCGAGTCCGAGTCCGAGTCCGAGTCCAACTCCAACTCCAACTCCAACTCCAACTCCAACTCCAACTCCAACCCCAACTCCGAGGCCGACCTCGAGGCCAGGGCGAGCGCGAGCCAGGAGCGAGCTCAGCTCGCCGCAGGGGCCTCCTCCGCCGCGCCGCTGAGCGCCTTCGCGCCGACCAGGCTCAGGAGCTCCGTGACCAGCGGGCTGAGGCTCGTGGCCCCGCTGAAGTTGACCGCCTTGAGCTCCGCCGGCTTGGGCAGCTTGCTCGCGATCTCGGGCAAGAGCTCGACCAGGCGCTGCTGCACGAACTCCGGGGTCAGGTCGTTGTCGACCTTGCGCTGGGCCTGGGAGAGCTCGACCTCGGCCAGGGCCCGCTCGAGGTAAGCCTTGGTCGCGAGCGCTTTGCGCTCGAGCTCGTGGGTCACGCGCTGCTTCTCGAGCTCGGCCTCGGCCTGCAGCCGCGCCTGCTTCTGCGCGATCTCCACGGCCAGGGCCTCCGCTTGGACCCTCGCCCGGCGCGTGTTCTCCTCCTGCTGGAGGTCGAAGGCCGCGGCCTCGAGGGCGGCGCGCTCCTCGGCCCGGGCCCGCTCCTGAGCCGTCTGGATCTCGATCCGCTTGCGCTCGAGGGAGGCCTCGGTCTCGAGCTTGCGGCTCTCGTGCTCGGCCTGGGTCGCGAGGTGGTTGGCCTCGACCTGGGAGCGGCGCACCCGCTCCGCGTGCTCGCGGTCGAAGCCCGTGGCCTCGTGGGCGGCGCGCTTGACCGAGATCGCCTCCTGGCTCGCGAGCTCGTCTTCTTCGCGCTCGCGCTCGGCCTCGGTCTCCTGGCGCTGGATCTCGCGCTGGTGCTCGAGCTCGGCCAGGCGCGCGGCCTTGTTGCGCTCGGCGCGGAAGCCGCGCTGCAGCGACTCCCAGAGCCGGGTCGAGCTGACCACCGCCTCCTTGATCTGCACGGTCACGATCCGCAGGCCGAGGCCCTCGCCGCCCTGACCGCTGCCCTCGGCGAGGGTCCTCAGGCGCGTGGTCAGCTCTTCGATGATCGGCTGCTTGTCGGCGAGGACCGCGTCGATCCCCATGGTCGCCACGGTGTCCTTGATCGCGGCCTCGGCCTGCTCGCGGAGCTGCGCGTTGACGACCCCCATGGGGTCGACGGGGTCGCTGAAGTCGAGCTTGCGGTAGGCGCGGGCGAAGTCGTCAATGATCCACTGCACGTAGCCCTGCACCAGGATCCCCTGACGCTCGGAGCAAATGCAGTTGGCGCTGACCATGATCGTCTGCAGGGTGGCGGGGGCCACGAGGAAGGAGTCGAGGGCCGGGTCGAAGCTGAACGAGATCCCCAGCCCGCAATGCAGCGGGTCTGGCTGCCCCATGCGGGTGTGCACCACGTAGGCGTTCGGCGGGACGATCACGCGCTTGTAGCGCCACCAGCCGGTGATCCGCACCTCGACCGCGGGGCTCTCCTCGCCCCCCCATTCGCCGCCGCCGCTGGGCGCCATGGACGGGCTGACGCCGCCGCTCGGGGAGGCGGGCGCGTTCATGCGCGGCGCGGCTTTGCGCTTGCGGGCGCCGCCCCGCATGACCCGCTCGACCTCGGCCTGCTGTTGCAGGGCCTGCTGCATGTAGACGTTCTTGACGGGCTCGTTCTCCATGGCGTCCTCCGCGTCGAGCCTAGCCTGGATCGGGCCCCAGCGTGAGGCCCCCAGGCGCTTGACCTGCGCGCGGGAGCCGCGAAGATCGCGCTCTCACCACGAGCCCCGAACCAAGGAGCACCCATGGCACTTCAACTCGGCGACACCGCCCCCGACTTCACCGCGAACAGCACCCAAGGCGAGATCGAGTTCCACGCCTGGAAGGGCGACAGCTGGGCGATCCTGTTTAGCCACCCCAAGGACTTCACGCCGGTGTGCACCACCGAGCTCGGCACGGTGGCCCAGCTGCGCGACGCCTGGGACGCCCAGGGGGTGAAGGTGATCGGGCTCAGCGTCGACAGCGTCGACAGCCACAAGGAGTGGGAGCAGGACATCGCCGACGTCATGGGCGAGCCCGTCAACTTCCCCGTGCTCGCCGACCCCGACCGCACGGTGGCGAACCTCTACGGCATGATCCACCCCAAGGCCCTGGACACCCTGACCGTGCGCTCGGTGTTCGTGATCACCCCCGACAACAAGGTCGCCCTGACCCTGACCTACCCCGCCGCCGTGGGCCGCAACTTCGACGAGATCCTGCGCGTGGTCGCGGCGCTGAAGCTGACCGCGGCGCACCCCGTCGCGACCCCGGCCAACTGGCAAGACGGCGACGAGGTGATCATTTCGCCCAAGCTCTCCGACGACGAGGCCAAGGCCAAGTTCCCCGAGTTCGAGACGGTCAAGCCCTACCTGCGGACGACCGCCCAGCCCGAGTAGCGGCGCCCGGCGCGGCGCGCAGCGCGGGGCCCCCCGTCTGCTTGGTGGGGGGCCTCGAGCCATGGACTGGGCTTCCCCGGAAGCGGTGACGACCCCGGGGCCCGTGCTAGTCTTTGAGGCTATGACCGAGCCCCTACCGCCCTTTACGACCGCCAAGCCCCTCGTCGACTTCCCCGCCGAAGAGGCGAAGATCCTCGAGTTCTGGCGCGAACACGACGTGTTCAAGGCGACCCAGGCCCTGCGCAAGGGGGCGCCCGCCTTCGTGTTCTACGAGGGCCCGCCGACCGCCAACGGCATGCCCCACAACGGGCACGTGCTGACCCGCGTCGTGAAGGACGTGTTCCCGCGCTACAAGACGATGAAGGGCTTCTACGTCCCGCGGAAGGCCGGCTGGGACACCCACGGGCTCCCGGTCGAGATCGAGGTCGAGAAGGAGCTGCGGATCCGCGGGCGCGAAGGGATCGAGGCCTACGGGATCGAGAACTTCGTCCGGCGCTGCATCGACAGCGTGTTCAAGTACACGAAGGAGTGGAACGACCTCACCGAGAAGCTCGCGTTCTGGGTCGACCTCGACGACCCCTACGTGACCTTCCACGAGAGCTACGTGCAGAGCGTGTGGTGGGCGCTCGCCAAGCTGCACGAGAAGGGCCTGCTGTATCAGGGCCACAAGGTGCTCTGGTGGTGGGCCCAGGGCGGCACCGCGCTCAGCGCGGCCGAGGTCAACGACGGCTACCGCGACGTGCAGGACCCCTCGGTCTACGTGCGCTTCCCCGTCGTGGGGCGCGAGAACACCTCGCTCGTGGTGTGGACCACCACGCCCTGGACCCTGCCCTCGAACATGTTCGCCGCGGTCGGGGCCAAGCTCGACTACGTCGAGGTCGAGCACGAGGGCCACACCTTGATCCTGGCCGCGAACCTGCTCGAGTCGCTGAGCTCGAAGCTGCTCGGCAAGCCGAAGAAGAAGGGCGCCGCGCAGCCCCTGCTCGAGGTCAAGGCGACCTGCAAGGGCAGCGACCTGGTCGGGACGCGCTACACCCCACCCTTCGACTGGTTCCCCAGCGACGAGCGGATCTGGCAGGTCTACGCCGCCGACTTCGCCGACGACAAGGCGGGCACCGGGATCGTGCACGTCGCGCCCGCCTTCGGCGAGGACGACCACAAGCTGTTCCAGAAGATCCTCGCCAAGACCCCGGGGATCGAGCTTCTCTGCGCGATCGAGCCCGGCGGCGGGTTCCGCGCCGACGTGGCGCCCGAGGCCTACGCCGGCCTGTGGGTCAAGGACGCCGACAAGCCGCTGACCCGTGAGCTCAAGGAGCGCGGGCTCTTGCTCCACGCCGAGCAGTTCAAGCACACCTACCCCTTCTGCCCGCGCTCCGACCAGGACCCGCTGATCCAGCTCGCGCGCCCGGCCTGGTACATCCGCACCACCGAGCGGATCCAGGACGCGATCGCGAACAACAAGCAGGTGCAGTGGTTCCCCGAGACGATCCGCGACGGGCGCTTCGGGAACTTCCTCGAGAGCAACGTCGACTGGGCCCTCAGCCGCGAGCGCTTCTGGGGCACCCCCCTCAACGTGTGGGTCAACGACGAGACCGGGGCCCTCGACATGCCGACCTCGGTGGCCGAGATCGAGGCGCGCAACCCCGCGGCCTTCGCCGCCTGGGACGCGGCCAAGGCCGCCGACCCCTCGCTCCCCGAGCACCTGCGGGTGCACAAGCCCTGGATCGACGACGTCACCTGGACCAAGCCCGGCGAGCCCGGCGTCTACCGCCGCGTGCCCGAGGTGATCGACTGCTGGTTCGACTCGGGCAGCATGCCCTTCGCCCAGTGGGGCTACCCGCACCAGGGGCAGGAGCAGTTCCAGACCTGCTTCCCCGCGGACTTCATCTCCGAGGCGATCGACCAGACCCGCGGCTGGTTCTACTCGCTGCTCATGATCTCGACGCTCCTGTTCGAGGAGCAGCCCCAGCCCCACCCCTACAAGACCTGCGTCGTGCTCGGGCACGTGTGCGACCGCGAGGGCAAGAAGGAGTCCAAGAGCAAGGGCAACTACACACCGCCCGAGGTGATCCTCGACCGCGTGCGCCTGCTGTTCGCGGTCAAGGCCAGCGCGGAGGTGCCCGCGGGCGAGGTGCGGATCAACCACGACGACTACCTCGGCCTCGACCTCCAGGTGAACAACGCCGAGTCGCTGCGGGTCTACCGTGGCGACGCCGACGGCGAGGGCGCGGGCACGCTGCGCGTGCGCCCCGACAAGGCGCTCCCGCGCCGGATCGCGCTCGTGCACCCCGACACGGCGAGCGCCCTGGGGGTGACCCCGCTGGCGGGCGAGGCCGACGTCATGGCCAAGGAGGTCCCCTCCCTCGAGGCCGCGCACACCGCCTGGCTCGAGGACACGAGCTCGAAGGCGCCGGGGGCCGACGCGTTCCGCTGGTTCTTCTTCGCCTCGAACCCGCCCTGGAACCAGACCCGGCACTCGCTGAGCGCCGTGCGCACGATCCAGCGCGAGCTCCCGCTCAAGCTGCGCAACGTCTACGCGTTCTTCACGATCTACGCGAACATCGACGGCTTCCGCCCCGAGGACCCGACCTGCCTCGCGGGCAAGCGCCCGGCGCGCGAGCGCGCGCTGCTCGACCGCTGGGCGCTGAGCGAGCTGAGCCTCGTGACCCAGCGGGTCACCGAGCACCTCGACGGCTACCGGCTCTACGAGGCGACCCAGGAGCTGACCGCCTTCGTCGACGGGCTGAGCAACTGGTACGTGCGCCGCAGCCGCGACCGCTTCTGGGCCGCGGGCCTCGAGCAAGACAAGCTCGACGCGCACTGGACGCTCTACACCTGCCTCGTGACCACGGCCCAGCTCCTGGCGCCGTTCTTGCCCTTCGTGAGCGAGGAGATCTGGCAGAACCTCGCGCGCGGGCACCA
>JAGQRJ010000889.1 GCA_020425635.1 Planctomycetota bacterium
CGCAGCGCGGGCTCCGCGCGCGAAGCGGGCAGGTCGGCGACCAGCGAGGCGAAGGGCAGGCCGCAGGGGCCGGGGGCGACCGAGAGCGCGCCGAGCAGGCGCGCGCTCTCGGGGTCCAGGCGCTCGACCCGGCCCCGGCAGAGGCTCTCGAGCGAAGCGGCCGGCAAGCCGCGGTCCCAATCCTCGCGCAAGCTGGCCCGGCCTTCGGCGCTCTTGATCGCGCCGGTCTCGGCGAGGGCGCGCAGCGCGTCCTCGACGAAGCGCGGGTTGCCTCCAGTGATCCCCCACAGGCGCTCGACGAGCGCCTCGGGAGGCGGCGCGGCGAGCAGGCTGGCCACGAGCTCACGGGTCGCGCCCGCGCCGAGGTTCCCCAGGGCCAGGTCGAAGACGCTGGGGTAGTCGCGCAGGCGCTCACCGCCGGGGTTGTCGACGCCGATCACGAGCAGCGCAGGGAGCGCGGGCCCCGCGGCGAGGGCGTGCACCAGCTCCCAGGTGCCTTCGTCGGCTCGGTGCAGGTCGTCGAGGGCCAGGCCAAAGGGCGCTTCGTGGGCGAGCTCGGCGAGCAACGCGCTCAGCGCCGCGGTCGTGCGCACCCGCGGGGGGAGCGCCGCCGAGCCGTGATCTCGCGCCCAGCGCTCGGCGTCGAGGGCGCCGCCTTCGTCGTAGGGCGCGAGGGCTTCGCGCCGCCCGGCGCGGCGCATGAGTTCGCCGAGCACGCGGCGGAAGGGACCGCTCTGGGGGTCGTCGACCTCGGGGCGCGCGTCGAGGAAGGGCAGGCCGGCGAGCTGGGCGGTGACCCGCAGCTCGCTGAGGAAGCGGCTCTTGCCCACGCCGGCCTCCCCCCGCACGACGAGGATCCAGGGCTCTCGAGCGGGGGCTGCGTCGCTCGACGCGAGCAGGGGGCGGAGCAAGGACTCGGCCAGGCGCTGACCCTCGGCGCGGCCCACGAAGCGCCCGCCGCGCAGCGCGCTGCGCCGGGTCTCCGGGGTCTCGGGCGCGAGCTCCAGCCCGAGGGCGTCGTTGAGCGCGCGGAGGGTCGCGCGCGCCGTGGGGTAGCGCGCGTCGGGGTCCTTCTCGAGCAGGCGCAGGATCACGGCCTCCAGCGCGGGGGGGACCTCGTCGACCCCCCAGAACGCGAAGGGCGGCGCGGGCTCGCTGGCGTGCCCGCGCAGCATCTTCATCACGTCGCCGTGGTGCGCGAAGGGGGCGTGCCTGCAGAGCGCCTCGTAGGCCACGGCGCCGAAGCTGTAGAGGTCCGCGCGGTGGTCGAGGGGCGCGCCCTGGATCACCTCGGGCGACATGTAGGCGACGGTCCCGCGCAGGTTGCGGTCGTGCTCGGCGTCGCGCTCCTGGGCCAGGTGGAAGTCGAGCAGCTTGACCCGCGGCCCCGCGGGCTCGTCGAGCACGAGCACGTTCTGCGGCTTGAGGTCCATGTGGATCAGGCCGCGGTCGTGGACGTAGGCCAGCGCGCGCAGGGTCTGGGCGAAGAGCTCGACGCCCGCCTCCCAGCCGCCGCGGTGCACCGCGGCGACGATCGTCTCGCCACGCAGCAGCTCGAGGGAGAAGAACAGCGCGTCCCGCCCGGGGACCACGTCCAGGTCGTAGACCTGCGCTACGTGGGGGTGGTCCAGCGCGCTGAGCGCGCGGAACTCGCGCTTGAGGTAGGCGACGGAGCTCGGGGTGAGGCGGTCGAGGCGGATCACCTTGAGCGCGACCAGGTGCCCGGGCTTGAGGCGGTGGTCGCGGGCGAGGTAGACGTGGCCGAGGGAGCCCCAGCCGAGTTCCTCGAGGACCTCGTAGCGGTCATGGATCCAGGACCCGACGAGGTCGCTCTCGGGGGCGCCGTGCTTGCCGTCGTCGAGCGCGGCGGAGCGGCTCACTCGGCAGCCGCCTCTGCGTCGAGGCGGCGGCGGAGGTCGGTGAACTCCAGGTGACAGCTCTGGCAGTCGGGGTGCTGCACGTACGAGCCGCGCAGGGCCTCGGGCACGCTCGCGCAGAGCACGCGCAGCCCGCTCATGGCCTCGACGTAGGCCTCCAGCGCGCTGCCCGAGTCTTGCAGGCGCAGCAGGACGCGGCCGCGGGCCGCGGAGATCCGCCAGGCGAGCTCGCGGTCGCGGGTGGCGTCGGCCCACCCCGCGGCGCGCTCGATGTCGCCGAGCAGCGAGCGCGGGATCCGCTTCTGCAGGCGGAGCGCGGCCCCGACCTGGGTGTAGGTCAACCAGGCGCGGTCGCGCAGGCTGAGCCCCTCGGGGTCGATCCCGCCCAGGGCCCCCTCGACGAGCAGGGTCTCCTCGCGCTCGAGGAACACCCGCAGCAGGGCGAGGGTCGTGCGCAGCACGCCGGAGCGGTCTCCCTGAGCGCGGAACAAGGCCTGGGCCTGGTGCAGGAGCTGCTCTCCTTGCTCGGCCTCGACGTCGAGCTCGAGCCTGCCGAGGATCTCCAGCGCCCGGGCTCGCTCGCGGGGCACGTCGCCGTGCAGCGAGGCGTGGCGCAGGGCCTCGGTCGAGAGCTCGCGCGCACGGTCGACGTCGCCCAGGCGCTCGCGGACCTCGGCCTCCGCGTTGAGCGCGCGCGCGCTGAGGTCGAGCATGCCCAGCCGCTGAGCCTCGGCGTCGGCGGTGGTCAGCGCCTCGAGGGCCTGGGTGTACTCGCCCACGTGGTGCAGCGCGCGGCCCAGGTCGGTGAGCGCGTCGACCTGCTCCGCCGGGGCGCCGAGCTTCTCTTGCAGGGCGAGGGCCCGACGGTAGAGCTCGAGCGCGCGGTCGACGTGGCCGAGGGACTGGTTGGCCTTGGCCAGGGCGCGGCTGTTTCGCGCGATCCCGGCGGCGTGGCCGAGGCGGGTCTCCAGGCGCAGCGCCTGCTGGAAGCGCTCGACGGCCTCGGCGGCCCGGCCGGTCGAGAGCGCGACGCTCCCCAGATCGGTCAGCGCGCGGGCCTGGCGCAGGGTGTGGTTGCTGCGACGCGCGATCGCCAGCGCGCGGCGGAACTCGCGCTCGGCAGGCTCGACCTCGCCCAGCGCGAGCAGCGCGCGCCCGCGCACCGTCACCGCCTCGAGGGTCTCTTCGCCCTCGATCAGGTCGCCGAGCTGGCTGAGCGCGGTCTCGGCGAACTGCAGGGCGTCGGCGTAGCGCCCGGTGCGCAGGTAGATCGCGGCGGCCGCGGTGAACAGCCCGGCGGTGACCTCGCGGTGCTCGTCGTCGCCGAAGTGGCGCAGGGCGCCGTCGGCCAGGACCTCCAGCGCCCCGTCGAAGTCGCCCTGCAGCGCGCGCAGCTGCCCCAGCCCACGCACCACGCGGGCGTGCTCGTCGGCTGGGAGCGGCGACGCCTCGGAGCCGGCGAGCACCCGCTCGTAGATCCCCACGGCCTGGGCGACGTCTCCGGTGAGCGCGAGCAAATCGCCGGTCTGCAGGTAGAGCCCGCGGCGCCGCGGCGAGCCCTCGGGGAGCAAGCCCATGGCCGAGGTGAACAGGTCGATCGCGCGGTGGTAGGCGTGCACGGCGCAGGCCTGCTCGCCGGCGCGGATCCCGTATTCGAGCGCCTTGCGTCGATTGCCCGCCTGGTCGAAGTGGCGCACCAGCTCGCCCAGGTCGACCGCGCCCAGGTCCTCGCGCACACGGTCTTCGAGGTAGTCCCCGCAGCGCTCGTGGAGCTGCCGACGTTCGCCGGGGTCGAGGGACTGGTAGATCGCGTCGCGGGCGAGGAGGTGCACGAAGTCGTAGCGCAGCGCGGGCCCCGCCCCGCGCTCGCTGAGCACCACCTGGCGGCGCTCGAGGGCGCCCAGCTGGGCCGCCAGGTCGGGGGTCGTGGCGCCGCTGAGCTCGGCGAGCTCACGCAGGGTCGACGAGCGGCCGAGGACCGCGAGCCAGCCGAGCGGCTGGCGCTCGTCGGGGGAGGTGTGCTCGACCCGTGAGAGGATCACGTCGGAGACGCTGGCGGGCACGATCAGGCTGCCCGGCTCCTCGCAGCGGGCGACCCAGCGCCCGTCCTCTTGTCGCAGCCCTCCGCTCTCGGCGAGGGAGCGCAGCACCTCGGTGGTGAAGAACGGGTTCCCGCGCGTCTCGGCGTAGATCGCGTCGGCCAGCTTTCGCGGGTTGCTCCCCCGCCCGAGCATGGACTCGATCAGCGCGAACACTTCGTCCTGGCTGAGCGGACCGATCTGCAAGCGCGCGTGGGCTGCCTCGGGGAGCGCGTCGAGGATCGCGCGCTGCGCGGAGCTCAGCTCGCTCGGACGAAACGAGGCCACGACCTGCAGCCGCAGGGGCGGCGCGTTCGCGAGCTTGCGGGCCGACTCGACCAGGGTCAGGTTGCGACAGAGCGTCGCGAGCAGCTCCCAGGCCTGGAGGTCGGACTTCTCCAGGTCGTGCAGCAACACCACCAGCGGGCGCTTGCGGCCGTAGCCGATGAGGAACTGCGAGAGCGAGTCGAGCAGGCGCAGCTCCTCTTGCACGGGCTCGAGGCGGGTCCGCTCGGGGAGGTCGAGGTCGCTGAGGTCGAGCTCGGGCACGAGCTGCTCGAGCTCGCGCCCGTAGCGCCGGAGGAGGTTTTGGCGCAGGGGGTCGGTGTGTCGCGGACGCAGCGGGTCGCCGGCCGCCGACTCGTCGGGGTCGCGGTGGTAGAGCCCGAGG
Source organism: Planctomycetota bacterium (assembly GCA_020425635.1). Classification (GTDB taxonomy): domain Bacteria; phylum Planctomycetota; class J058; order J058; family J058; genus JAGQRJ01. Next base: position 4,626 of record JAGQRJ010000889.1, read on the forward strand.
ATCCCGCGCAGGACCTCCACGAAGGGCTCGTAGCTGCTGCCCACGGTCGCGGCGTGGCCCTCGACCACCGACACCCGGCGCAGCTGGGCGTGGGTCTTGAACTCGCGCAGCAGCCGCGACTTCCCCACGCCGAGCTCGCCGGTCACGAGGAACAGGTGCCGCAGCTGCTCCGGTGTCTCCGGGGCAGGCTCGGGCTGTCGGCGCAGGCGTCCGCTCGAGATCCGCGTCGAGTCGGTCGGCCGGCGCTCGGCGTCGAGGTCGGGCTCGGACTCGAGCGAGAGCGCGTAGTGCCCGCTGTCGGTCTGCTCGAGGGGAGAGGGCAGGGGCGCGCCTTCGGCCGACTGCTCCGACCAGCTGAAGATCTGCGCGAAGGCTTCGTGGAGCGCCGCCACCTCGCGCTCGCGGCCGAAGAACCCGCCGTTGGTGACGAAGGTCAGCGCCTGTTCGCGGGGCTCGATCGCGAAGTCTTCGCCGCAGATCTTGGTCAGCTCGCGGATCAAGAGGTTGCCGCTCTGATAGCGGCCTCCCGGGTCCTTGGACAGCAGGCGGCGGATCACGCGCCGCAGGCCGTGCGAGACCTCCGCGCCGAAGTCCCCCGGGTCCGGGATCGGGTCGGTGATGTGTTTGCGCAGCACGTCCAGGTTGGTGTCGCCGCGGAAGGGCAGCTGCCGCGTGACGCACTGAAAGAGGGTCACCCCGAGGCTGTAGAGGTCGGCGCGGTGGTCGACGCTGCGGTGGGTGGCGACCTCGGGGGCGAGGAAGGACACCGTGCCTTTGATGATCCCGAGCGCTTCGTCGACGTGCTCGGCGGCGAGGCCGAAGTCGATGATCTTGACCCGCGGCGGCTCGTCGCGGGTGACGAGGATGTTGGTCGGCTTGACGTCGTAGTGAATGATCTGGCGCGAGTGGATGTACTCGAGGCCGCGGCACACCTGCACCACGAGCTTGATCAGCTCGGGCTCGGGGAGGTCCTGGGAGAACTCGAACAGGTCCGTCCCGTCGATGAACTCCGAGGTGAAGAACACGTCGTCGGTGCCTTCGATCACGCCGAAGTCGTAGACCTCCGCGACGTTCGGGTGCCGCAGACGAGAGAGGGTGAGGAACTCGTGCTCGAAGTGGGCGAGGTCTTCGCTGCGGCGCGCCTGCGGGGGGAAGCTCTTGAGCGCGACCTCGGTGCCGACCTGGCGGTCGTAGACGAGGTAGACCGCCCCCATTCCGCCCTTTCCGATCAAGCGCCGGACCTGGTAGCGGTCGTTGAGGATCGGTGGCTCGCCGTCGAGGGTCGGCTCGGCAATGGAGCGCCGAGGTTCGTTCACCAGCTGACTCCGCTCACGATCGATCCTAACCCTTCGCGCGGGAGACGCTATCGGCTCCGCAGGCACGCGCGGACTGCGCGCGAGGTCGAGTTCAAAGACTCACGACCGCTATGGTGGCACCGCAAGGCACGAGGGTCTATGATCTTCGGACCCATGGAGGGGACCTACCCCACGATGTCCCAAGATCCGCTGGTTGGTCACGTACTGGGCGGCGCTCGCCTGGAACAACGCGTGTCTAAGGGTCTGCTCGCAGACGTTTACCGCGGACACTACGAGCGTCTTGGCGTGCCGGTAGCGGTCAAGGTCTTGTCCCCCAAGGCGATGGCGCAGGGGGTCAACAAGGACCGCTTCATCCGCGAGGGGCGCGCGCTCGCGCAGCTCCAGCACCCGAACATCATCAAGATCTACAACGTCGGGCACGAGCACGGCCGCTACTTCATCATCATGGACTGGATCCAGGACGGGATGAACCTGCGCCAGCTCGCGCAGCAACGACCGCTGACGCCGCCGCAGTCCTTGAAGGTCGTCCAGCGCCTCTGCGACGCGCTGACCTACATTCACGCGCGGAGCATGATCCATCGCGACATCAAGCCCGCGAACATCTGCCTGCGCCGCGGCGGGCACCCCGTGATCATGGACTTCAGCCTGATGAAGGATCAGAGCTCCGACGTCCAGCTCACCGCGCCGGGGACCATCATGGGCACGGTGAACTTCATGCCGCCCGAGCAGGCACAGCCTGGGGCGGCCTTCGGCAACGTCAGCCCGCAGAGCGACGTCTACAGCCTCGGCGGGACGCTCTACTGGCTGTTGACCGGGAAGCCGCCCTTCAAGGGCCGGACCCCGATGGAGACGATCATCAAGCTCATGCGCGAGGACCCGCAGCCGCCCTCCGCGCATAACCCGAGCCTCCCGCCGGTCGTGGATCAGCTCGTGCTCGCTTGCATGTCGAAGAAGCAAGAGGGGCGCCCGGCCTCCGCCGAGGCCTTCAAGCAGCGGCTCGACGAGCTGTTCCGCAACCACCGCGTCGAGCTCGAGCAGAGCCAGCGCCCTGGGCTCGCCGAGTCGAGCGGAAACGCAGGCGGCGCGAAGACGAGCACGGGTCGGCAGCCGCAGCAAGCGCAAGGTCAGCATCCTCACGCTCAGCAACCGCCCCAGGCCCACCAGGCGCCGCAGCAGCACGCTCCGCAGCACTTCCAGGGTCCGGCGGGGCTTGGCCAGCCGGCCCAGTTCGGCGCGCAGCCGCTGCCCCAGGCCAACCCGGGCTCGAGCTGGGGCAAGGCGCAGTCGGGGACCCACGGCCACCCCCAGCCGGCCGCCGTGGCGACGGCGGCCAGCTCGGGAGAGCACGGGCGCGGCGAGGCCAACCAGCCCTTCTCCCCGTCGATGTCGACCGAGGGGGCCGCCGCGGGGCTGCTGCGCATGCCCGAAGGGCTGGACTTCGCCCAGCCGGCTCCCCAGCGCTTCCCCGAGCCCGACAGCGACCCTGGCCCTGACGAGGATTCGGACGAGGACCACGCACCGCGCCGCTCTTCGCGCCGTCAGACCTCGGTCGGCAGGGCCGAGCCCAAGGGCAAGGGCGGGCTGCTGCTGATCGCGTTGGTGGTCCTGGTGCTCCTCGCGGGCGGCCTCGGGGTCGCCTACTTCCTCGAGCTGATTCCGTTCTGAGCACTCCCTTGGACGCCCGGGCTGCGCTGCTGCTGAAGCAAGTTCAGACCCTCTCCGAGGCTGGGCTTGGGCGCGCGGTGGAGCGCCCCGCCCAGTCGGTCGAGGAGCTGCTCGGCTCGGTCGCCGGGCGCGCCGGTGTGCGCGGGGTCGGGCTCTACCTCGCGACCGCAGACGGGATCCTCCACTGGCGGGGTGAGCGCCTGTCCGAGCTGGTCGGCGTCAGCGCCAGCCAACTCGACGACGCGGCCACCGGCCTCGGCGCGCGCGCCTACGCCTCCTTCGACGGCGAGGGCGACCTCGTCGGCGCCCTGGTGCTGCGTGGCGAGGCCGACGAGCTCGACGCCGTGCGCGAGGACCTCTCCCAGCACCTGCAGGCGGAGCTGACCCAGCGCGGCTACCTCAGCGCCGTGTTCGCCCTCGCCGAGGCCGTCGAGGAGCAAGACGAGGCGATCGCCGGACACGTGCGCCGGATCAGCGGCTACAGCGCCGTGATCGCGCGGGCGCACGGCTGCGAGCCCGAGTTCGTGCGCGCGGTGCAGCTCGCGAGTCCGCTGCACGACGTGGGCAAGGTCGCGATCCCCAGCGAGATCCTGTTCAAGCCCGGGAAGCTCTCGGACGCGGAGTTCGACGAGACCAAGCGCCACTCCGCCGAGGGCGCGGCGATCCTCGCCCGCGGCGGCGGAGCGTTCTGGGCGCTCGCCGCGGAGGTCGCGGGATCGCACCATGAGCGCTGGGACGGCTCCGGCTACCCACGGGGTCTGTCCGGCGAGGCGATTCCCCTCGCGGCGCGGATCGTCGCCGTGGCGGACGTGTTCGACGCCCTCACCACCAAGCGAATCTACAAGCCGGCCCTCGGGATCGAGCAGTCGCTGAACATCATCTCCGAGGGCTCGGGTCGGCACTTCGACCCCGAGCTGGTCGACGCCTTTCAGCGCTCCTTCTCGGAAATCCTCGACGTAAAGACCCGCGAGACCAGCGCATAGGCATTCATTTGGCGCGTGGCAGTGTGTCGGAAGGGTGGCTATAGTACGGACGGATGGACCAACACCGCGACGATCAGTTGTTCGGCAAGATTGCTCTCAACAAGCACTATATCCGTCGTGACTTGCTGACTCGCGCCATCCAGTATCAACGCGCCCACGAGCCCTCGAAGCGCCTCGGCGAGATCCTGCTCGAGAAGCGAATCCTGAGTCGCGAGCAAGTCGACGACGTGCTCGCCTACCAGAGCCGGATTCGTCAGCTCACCAGCCAGACAGGGAGCCACGGGCCCCAGCACCAGCAGCCGCAGCAAGGCTTCCCCCCCGACTCCGGGCGCATGCCCATGGCCACCGGGATCTCCCAGGGGCCGCCGATGCTGCTCAACGAGACCGCGTCGTCGCCGGCGATTCCGCCGATGCACAACGCCGGCACCGGCTACTACCCCGGGCCCAACAACTACTCGACGCCGAACTATTCGACGCCGAACTACTCGACGCCGAGCTACTCGACGCCGAATTATTCGACGCCCAGCTACTCACCCGCTCCAGGGTCCTACCCGCCCGCCGGCTTCAGCACGCCTGGCTCGGAGCCCGGCGGCGTGCCGCGCGCCACCGCCAAGCTCGCGGCTCCGCGGCCCGACGGCGAAGAGGCAGACCACCTCATCGGGATGCGGATCGCGGGCTGCCTGATCAACGACAAGATCGGGCAGGGAGGCATGGGCGCGATCTACAAAGCGCACCACGAGGCCCTGCGCAAAGAGGTCGTGGTCAAGATCCTCCCGCCCGACTCCGCGGCGAACCCGCGCACGGTCGAGCGCTTCTTTCGCGAGGCGCGCGCCGCCGCGCGGCTCGAGCACCCGAACATCGTCCAGGTGCAAGACGTCGGCACGACGGACCGCGGGCTCCACTACATCGTCATGCAGTTCATCGAGGGGCAGAACCTCGAGGAGAAGATGCAGGCGGAAGGTCGCCAGGAGCCGCAGAACGCCGTGCGGATCGTGAAGCAGGTCGCGCTCGGTCTGCGCGTCGCGCACGCCGCGGGCGTGATTCACCGCGACATCAAGGCCGAGAACATCCTGATCGACATGACGCAGACGGTGAAGCTCACCGACTTCGGCCTCGCGAAGGACCTCAACAGCGAGCTCAAGCTGACCGCCGACGGCGCGATGATCGGCACGCCGCTCTACATGGCGCCCGAGATCGGGCGGGTGAAGGAGATCGACGGGCGCGTCGACATCTACTCGCTGGGGGTCACCTTCTACTACCTGCTGACCGGCGTGCAGCCCTTCCGCGGCTTCTCCGCGCTGGAGATCCTCTCGGCCAAGGCGCACGACAAGCTCAAGCCACCCGAGCAGTACTTCCCCGAGATCGCCACGCGTTACCGCAACGTGCTGGGCAAGATGCTCGAGAAGGACCGCGACAATCGCTACCCAGACATAGACGCCCTGGTCACCGACCTCGAGGCGCTCGAGCGAGACCTGCCGCTCGACCTGCCCGAGCCCTCGATCTGGCCTTCGGCGGGCCAGCGCGGCGCCACCGAGCGCCTGGGGCCCGAGGTGTCGGACAAGGTTCGCCAGACCACCCGCCGTAAGCCGGCCAAGCGCGCGAGCTCTGCCGAGCGGCGCGCGCGCAGCCCCCACGGCTCCGAGTCGAACAGCAACACCCTGCTGCTCGTGATCGCGAGCGTGCTGCTGCTGGGGGTCTCCGCGGTGATCTTGTTCGTGTTCCTGACCTAGCAGCCTGTTGAAGAAGCCCTGGCAAGGCGCGAGGAGGTCCAGCAACCGTGGGGGTTGTGACCGACGAGCAACGCAGTCCAGGGCTTTTTCAACGGGCTGCTAGGAGCGACGAGTTCGCGCCCGTGCGAGGGCGCCCACGCTCCTGGTTCGCCCCGCGTGTGGCCTGAAAGCGACAAAGGCCCGTGACGAACGTCACGGGCCTTTGCCAGCACCGGGGAGAAACGAAATTGATGATTGACCGCGCAACGCGCGCGACCAAGAGACCTCGTAGCGACTGCTGTGCCGGGAAGGCGTAGTATTTCGAATCAGGGCTTACGACCCGTGTGCCGGTTCGCTTTACGTAAGCTCGGGGGCGAACTGTCGCCCTGATTATCACCGCGGGCTGCGCGGGGTGTTCGGTTAATATTCGTGCATGCCGCGTCGCCCTGCCCTCGCTGTGTTCGCCGCGTTGTTGGCCGGGGTCGTCCTCGCCCGCTGGCTGAGCCCGGGCTGGCCCCTCGCCGCCTCGCTCTTGCTCCCCC
>JAGQRJ010000890.1 GCA_020425635.1 Planctomycetota bacterium
CTGCGGCGCGAAGCCCCCGCGCTGCCCGCCTAGCTCGGGCGGGTGGGCGAATCCGCCCGCGTTTCGTTTCGCGATACGAACCGCCGTCAACTCCACTTTCACGAGAGGCGAGTAAGAAAAGACTCGTAGCGCAAACAAACGACTTAGCGAGGGGATCGGGCTTCGCAAGGGGTGGGTTGGAAGGAAGAAGGATCTCGTGAAGAAGTTTGCTGTTTCGCTCGTGTTGGCGGTGTTTGCGTTGGGGGCCTCCGGGCTCGCCTGCAACAGCGGTCGGCCCTGGATGAGCTTCCTGCCCCTGGAGGACCAAATCGCGATCGCCGAGGCTTGGGCTGCGCAGGCCGCGGCGTCCGAGGCACCCGTCCTGCCTGCCGAGGAGCAGGTCCCCCCGCCTCCGCCCCCGCCCCTGTTCGTGCAGGCCGACCCGCTGACCCCGCCCAGCCTCGCGTCGCAGAGCGGCGACGCCTACCCCGCGCAGGCCGCGCCGATCGAAATGGAAGAGGTCGTCGTCATTTCCTGACGCGACGTCCTCCGCGCGCTTCGCCGGCCGCCCGCGTTCGCGGGCTGCCGCGTGCGAGCTATCAGTCGCCCGACTTCGGGCCGCGTCGGCGGCGGCGCCGACGCCCGGCGCCGAAGGTCGGGGTGGACGCGCCTCCGGAGTTCACCGGCTGGGCCGACTCCGCGGGCTTGCCCGAGCGCCGCTTGCGGCGGCCCTTGCCCGGCGGGCGCTCGCCCTCCGCGGGCCGACCGTTCGCGTCCCCCGAGGGCCGCTCTCCGTCGCCGCGCCCGCGGCCTCGGCGCCGCTTGCGCTTTCCGCCGCCACCCTGAGCCTGGCCCGGGGGAGGCCCCTCGGCGGCTCGCTTGGCCGCGGCCTCGGCCTCGGCCTCGGCCTCCTTGAGCTCTTGCGCCCGGCGCGCGCGCTTGGCGGCGCGTCGCTGCGACGCCCGCAGCAAGGCCCGCGCGTCGGGGTCGCCCTCCTCGGCCCGCTTCTCGAGCTCGGCCTCTTCGGCGGTCGCCTTCACGAAGTCGAGCAGGCCCTCGACGTCGTCGACCTGGGTCGGGCGCTTGAGCCCCACCTCCGGGCGGAACTCGGGGACGAGGGTCCCGCGCTCGTACTCGATCCAGAGTTGCCAGGCGCCTTCGCCCTGCTTGCGGATCGCCGGGTTCACCAGGCCCAGGAAGCGCGAGATCGCGTGCACGTCGCGCTCGAGCATTTTGTTCGCCTGCAGGTTGTGCGCCGCGGACACGCACTGGGGCATGTCGATGATCACTGGCTGGCCCTCGCGCACGAGGACGTTGTAGGGCGAGAGGTCCCCGTGCACCAGGTCGTTGAGCAGCATGAGCACGACCTGCTCGAGGATCATGTCGTACATCTCCTGCGCGCCCGCGGGCGTCAGGTGCACCTGCGCGAGCTGGGGCGCGAGCTGCCCTTGCTCGTCGCAGATCATCTCCATGATCAGCACGTTCTCGTGGTGCGCGAGCACCCGCGGGACCCGCGCGCCGGCCGCGGAGAGCCGGGTCAGGGCGTCGACCTCGGAGCGGTGCCAGGCCTCCTCGGCCAGCTTCTGTCCGTAGCGGGTGCCCTTGCTCAGCGCGCGCTGGTTGCGCGTGTTCTTGTCCTTGCGGCCCTCGCGATAGCCCGCGTCGTTCTTGAAGTTGCGGTGCTTGCGCTCCTTGTAGACCTTGGCCACGTAGTGGTAGGGCTCGCGCTCGACCACGAACAGATCGGCCTCTTTGCCGCTCTTGAGCGGGCAGACCATGGCGTCGATGATCCCGTCCTGCAGCAGCTGCTGGAGGCTCGGAGGAATGGCTCGGGAGGTGATCGGTCGCTCCTCGATCGGGGGGGAGGTCCTGCGGAGGCGAAGCTGGTTCGTTGGCGCTGGAGTATTCCCTCGTTCGTCGGCGCCTGCCAACACGTCGCAGCGGCAGCTTAGCAGCACCCAGCACCCCGCTCCGAGCAAATTCCCCCCAGGATTCGGGGCGCTCGCCGGCCCTCCCCCGCCCGGGGGGTAAAGACCATTCTCAACTCACCCTTCGTGGAGGCGGTCAAATGAAGGACCATGCGCACAGCCTTGTGTTCACCCCGGATCCACGACCCATGACCGAATCTGCCCCCAAGTTCAGCGACTTCGAGCTCGCCCCCGAGCTCCGCCGCGCGCTCGAGGAGCAGGGCTACGACACCCCGACCCCGATCCAGGCCGAGGCGATCCCGGCCCTGCTCGAGGGGCGCGACGTGCTCGGGCAGGCCCAGACCGGCACCGGCAAAACCGCGGCCTTCGCCTTGCCCATGCTCCAGCGCCTCGACCCGCACCAGACCTCGGTCCAGGCGATCGTGCTCGCGCCGACCCGCGAGCTGGCGCTGCAGGTCAACGAGGCGGTCCGCACCTACGGCAAGTTCCTCGGCAAGAACGGCGTGCGCTCGCTGGCGGTCTACGGCGGGCAGCCGATCCACATTCAGCTCAAGCACCTCTCCCGCGGGGTCCAGGTCGTGATCGGCACCCCGGGGCGGGTCAAGGACCACCTCGAGCGCAAGACCCTCGACCTGAGCGGGGTCCGCTTCTTCGGCCTCGACGAGGCCGACGAAATGCTGAAAATGGGGTTCATCGAGGACGTCGAGTGGATCCTCGAGCAGGCCCCCCCCGAGCGGCAGATCGCGCTGTTCTCGGCGACCCTCCCCGGGCCGATCAAGCGCGTCGCCGAGCGCTACCTCAAGAACTTCGTCGACGTGCACGTGGCCGCCGAGGCGCGCTCGATCGACACGATCGAGCAGTTCTGCATGCGCGTCAGCGGGCGGCGCAAGCTCGAGGCCCTCGAGCGCGTGCTCGAGGCAGAGGACTACGAGGCGGTGCTGGTCTTCTGCCGCACCCAGCGCAACTGCGCAGAGTTGACCGAGCAGCTGCAGGCCAGCGGCTATCAGGCCGACTGCGTCCACGGCGGCATGAGTCAGGCCCAGCGCGAGCAGGTGGTCGGCCGGCTCCGCCGGCGCGCGCTGCAGATCGTGGTCGCGACCGACGTGGCCGCGCGGGGCCTGGACATCGACCACATTTCGCTCGTGATCAACTACGACCTCCCCCGCGACGCGGAGGTCTACGTGCACCGGATCGGGCGCACCGGCCGCGCGGGGCGCACGGGCCGCTCGATCGCGTTCTGGCTGCCCCGGGAGCGGCGCCTGCTCAAGGGCTTCGAGCACTACGCCGGCCAGCCCATGACCCTCATGCCCGTCCCCACCTCGGCGGACATCGAGGGGCAACGCCGCCGGCGCTTCGCCGCGGAGGTCCGCCGGCTCAGCGCCGAGGACTTGCCCGAGTTCACCGCGCTCGTGCACAAGCTCTGCGGCGAAGAAGGGCTCGACGTCGTGCGCGTCGCGGCCGCCGGACTCAAGCTGGCCTGGGGAGATCACCCCCTGACCCCCACGGCCTCGATCCGCTCGACCCCCCGGCCCGAGATCGCCTTCGCGCCCGCCGCCCCCGCCGGGGCGACGCC
>JAGQRJ010000891.1 GCA_020425635.1 Planctomycetota bacterium
CGCGGGTCCCTTCGCGGCGGCGGTGCGCGCAGCCGCGAAGCGCGCGCAGCTCCGCCGCGAGCTCGGCCTGCGGGTGGCGGCGTTTAGCCCCCAGGATCCGTCCTTGATCGGCGAGCTGAGCGCGGAGTGGGCCTACGAGGAGCTTGGCAGCCTGCTGCGCGGGCTGAGCCCCGCGGCGTGGTCCACGGCCGCCGAGGTGCTGCGAGAGCGGGTCGACACCCTCGGCAAATGGGACGCGGGCGGGGGCAGGGCCTTGGCCCGGCTGGCGGCCCTCGGGCGCGGGGACCCGACCCGCGAAGGGCTCGCGCGGGCGCACGGGCTGCGCCTGCTCCGGGTGAGCGGAGCCCGCGCGCGGCTGCTCGAGCTGGCCCGGCTGAAGGCCGCCGCCGGGGCGCGCGAGCTCTTGCTCGCGGTGCTCGACGCGCTGCAGGCGCCCGACCCGCCGCCGCCTGAGGAGCACGACGCCTGGCGGGCGATCACCCTGGCCCTGACCCTGCCCCTCGACGACGCGCTGGCGACGCGGCTCCCCCGACCCGCGTGGGGGGTCGAGTTGGCGACCCTGGCGAGGCTCGCTCCCCCGCCGCCCCTCCCCGAGGGGCCGCTGGCCGAGCGCATGCGCGCGGCTGCGGAGCAAGCTGCAGCGGCCCTGATCGCGAGCCCGGGGGGCGCGGAGCCCGCCTGCGTGCCCTGGTTGGCCCAGGCCCTGGAGCACGCCACCGACTCCGCCGACCACTGGGCCCCCGCGGTCGCCGCGTTGGCGCGGGAGCTCGAGCCGGGTCCGATCCACGAGCGGCTGCGCGCGAGCGCGCTGAGCCGCCGCGACACCTTCGGGCCGGAGGCGCTCGTCGCGCTCCGCGAGCTGGTCAGCGCGCTGCCGGCTCCGGAGCTGGCCCAGCAGCTGCTCGACCTCGAGCTCCGCTTCGCGCTGCTCCCCCCGGTCGAGCGCGGGGACACCCCGGCGCCCACCGCCGCGGCCTGGCGGGCGCTGCTCGCGCTCGCGTCCGCAGCGCAAGGGCCCGCCGCGCTCTGGACGCGGGTCGGCGCGGCGGTCAGCGCCGGAGACGTCGCGCTCGAGGCCCTGGAGGAGCTGGGCGCGCTGCCCTTGGCGCACGCCCTCGACGGGCTCAGCGGGGGGTTCAGCCTGCGGATCCAAAACGAGCTGCAGCAGCTCGTGCTGCGCCTCGCCGCGGGGGACGACCCCGACCGGCTCGCGGTCACCGTCCGCGCCGTGATCGCCCGCAGCCAGGGAGACCGTGAGCTCCGGCAGCGTCTCGGAGCCCAGCTGCAGGCCGCCCTCGAGCAGGCGCCCGGGCTGCGCACGCCCTCGGTGTTCGAGGCGCTCCGGGCCCTGCTCAAGTAGGCGGGGGCCGGGCGGCTCGGGCCGGGCCGCGGACCCCGTCCGGGGTCGTTGCGCCGCGTTCGTGCTGCCGTATCCTGCGGGCTCGCACCGCGCCGCCCGCACCGGGGCGGACTCTGGAGGTCCCATGAGCGAAGAAGTTCACAAGGTCACGATCATGGGCTCCGGGCCCGCCGGCCTCACCGCGGCGATCTACGCCGCGCGCGCGAACCTGTCCCCGGTGGTGATCGAGGGCGGGGACATTACGAGCAAGACCGACCTCCCCGGCGGGCAGCTCATGCTCACCACCGACGTCGAGAACTTCCCCGGCTTCCCCGAGGGGATCATGGGCCCCGAGCTCATGGGCCGCTTCCGCCAGCAGGCCGAGCGCTTCGGGACGGTCTTCAAGCCCGGGCTGGTGGTCAAGGCCGACCTCAGCCAACGGCCCTTCACCCTGGAGGTCAACGACACCTACGGCGGGACGAGCTACAGCCTCAAGACCCACGCGCTGATCGTGGCCACCGGCGCCTCGGCGAAGTACCTCGGCTTCGAGCAGGAGCAAGAGCTGCTCGGCAAGGGCGTCACCACCTGCGCCACCTGCGACGGCGCGTTCTTCCGCGGCAAGCACGTGGCGGTGATCGGCGGCGGCGACTCGGCCATGGAGGAGGCGACCTTCCTCACCCGCTTCGCCGACAAGGTGACGGTGATCCACCGGCGCACGACCTTCCGCGCGAGCAAGATCATGGTTCAGCGCGCCCAGGAGAACCCCAAGATCGAGTGGAAGCTCAACCGCAACGTGGTGGGCGTGATCCCCGACGGAAAGTACCTCAAGGGGATCAAGCTCCAGGGCACCTTCGAGGACGAGGGCGTCGAGGAGGTCCTCGACGTCGGGCCCGACGGCGGGCTGTTCATCGCGATCGGGCACAGCCCCAACAGCGCGGTCTTCGGCGGTCAGCTCGACATGCACGACACCGGCTACATCAAGGTCCAGGGCGCGACCTCGCGGAGCAACGTAGACGGGGTGTTCGTCGCCGGCGACATCCACGACGCCCACTACCGCCAGGCGATCACCGCCTCCGGCGCGGGCTGCAAGGCCGCGATCGACGCCGAGCGCTGGCTCGAGTCCGAGGAGCTCGGATAGCGCCCCTCGCGCGTCGCGCCCCGGCCGGCACAATGAGGGCATGACGCCCGACGTCCGCGACGCCCTGCTCGACAAGGTGGCCCTGTTCCCCACCGGGCCCGGGGTCTACACCTTCCTCGACCGCAAGAGCTGCGTGATCTACGTGGGCAAGGCCAAGAGCCTGCGGGCCCGCGCGGGGAGCTACCTCCGCGTCGAGGACGACGGGCGCCGCTTCTACCGCTTCTTGCTGGACGAGCTCTGCGACGTGCAGGGCTTCGCGACTCACACCGAGAAGGAGGCGCTGCTCCTCGAGAACGCCCTGATCAAGCGGCACAAGCCGAAGTGGAACATCAAGCTCACCGACGACAAGTCGTTCCTCCAGATCCTGCTGACCACCCGAGATCGCTGGCCCCGCACCAAGCTCGTGCGCGTCACCTCGCGCGAGGCCAAGCGCGGGGGCGAGGTCTTCGGGCCCTACTCCAGCGCGCGCGCCGTGCGCGAGACCCTGCGGCACGTGAAGCGCTTCTTTCCCCTGCGCACCTGCAGCGACGCCGAGCTCAAGAACCGCACCCGGCCGTGCATCGAGCACGAAATGGGGCGCTGCGTCGCCCCCTGCGTGGGGCTGGTCAGCGAGGAGCGCTACGCCGAGCTCGTGGACGAGGTGCGCCTCTTCCTCAAGGGCAAGAACGAGACCCTGCTCCCCCGCTTGCGCGAGCGCATGCTCGAGCACTCCCAGGCGCTGCGCTACGAGCAGGCCGGGCGGCTGCGCGACCAGATCCAGGCGATCGAGCGGACCCTCGAGCAGCAGCGGGTCGCCCGCGAGGGCGGCGGCGACCGCGACGTGTTCGGCGTCGCCACCCGCGACGGGCTGCTCGTGGTCTTGATCGTGCAGGTCCGCGACGGGCAGATCACCGAGCCCCGCACCCACGAGCTGCGCACGCACCTCGACGCCGAGGAGGGGCTCAACGCGTTCCTCGGGCAGTACTACCACGGCGAGCGCTACGTCCCGACCGAGGTCGTGATCCCCTTCGCCGTGCCCGACCAGGCGCTCCTGGCGGAGGTCCTCGAAGAGCGGCGAGGGAGCAAGGTCCGGGTGACCCACGCCGTGCGCGGCGAGCGGCGGAGCCTCTTGGAGCTCGCGCAGAAGAACGCCGCCCTCGCGCTGGCGACCGGCGACGAGCGCCACCAGCTGACCGCCGAGGTCCTCGCGGGGCTGCAGGCGCGGCTCGGGCTGCGACGCCTGCCCCAGCGGATCGAGTGCTTCGACGTGTCGACGATCCAGGGTCAGTTCCAGGTCGCGTCCAAGGTCCGCTTCGACGACGGGCAGCCCGCGCCGCAGGCCTATCGCACGTACCGCGTGCGCACCGTCGACGGCCAGGACGACTTCGCGGCCATGGAGGAGGTGATCGGGCGCAGGCTACGCGCAGGGCTCCACGACGGAGACCTCCCCGACTTGATCGTGGTCGACGGCGGCCCACAGCAGCTCGCGCGGGCGCTCGAGGCCGCGCGGCAGGCGGGGGTCGACCCCGACGCGGTCGAGCTCGTGGGCCTCGCCAAGGCGCGCGCCGAGCGGCTCCCCCTGGCGGGGCGGGCCCGCGGCCCCAAGTTCGAGCGGGTGCACCGCCCCGAGGGCGGCGAGCCGATCGAGCTGCCCCCGGCGTCCTTGGAGTGCCGCTTCCTCGCGCGGGTCCGCGACGCCGCGCACCGCACCGCGATCCGCTTCCACCGCGAGCTGCGTCGCAAGAGCGCGCTGCGCTCCGGCCTCGAGGAGGTCCCCGGGGTGGGCAAGAAGCGCCGCGAGCAGCTGCTCAAGCGCTTCGGCAGCCTGCGCGGGATCCGCGCGGCGAGCGTCGAGGAGCTGAGCGAGGTCGTGCCCCCCAAGGTGGCCGCGTCGCTGCAGGCGTTCCTCGGCGAGGGCAGTGAGCGGGCGGCGCCGGAGGGCTGAGGCCGCTCGTCGCGGACTACTCGGGCGCGGCGCCCTCGCGGCTGATCCGCACCGCGCTCGCGCCCTGGGGCCAGGGCAGGGTCTGCTCGTCTCCCCCCGGCCAGCGGACCCACACCGCCGTGGGGGTCCGGCCGCCCGTGCCGCATACCTGGACCGCGTCGTCCTGGGAGGCGTAGCCCGCGCCGAGCTTGAGCTCGCGCAGGGGGCCGCTCCAGTCGTCGCAGAGGACGCGCAGCGCGGCGCCAACTCCAGGCTGCGCGAGGCGCACGCGAACCCCAGCCGAGGGTGCCTCGTTGTGGAGGATCGCCGTGGCGCCGCCGTGTTGACCGACCAGGAGGTCCGGGCGCCCGTCCCGGTCGTAGTCGCCGACCGCGCAGCCGCGCTGCTCGCCGTAGAGCTCGACCCCGCTCTCGGTCGCGCTCAGCGGGCGGAGCCCCCCTGCTCCGTCGCCGAGCAAGAGCAGCCCCCGCCCGGCGTCGTGCCGCGGGGTCTCGACCTGGGTCCCGAAGAAGTTCTGGGCGAGGAACACGTCGTCGTCGCCGTCGAGGTCTGCGTCGAGCACGCACACGCCGAAGGCGGGGGTGAGCTGCGCCTCGTCGGGCAGCGGCACGGCGACGAAGCGCTCGTCCGCACCGCGGCGAAACAGCGTGTGCGCGAGGTGCGTGGCCTCGACCCGGGCGCTGGCTTCGAGGGCGTCGCCGTAGATCGAGCCCAGGGTCGCCGAGCCGAACTCCGAGAAGCTCGGGGTGCGCTCGCGCACGAAGGGCATGGCCCGTGACGAGCAGCTCAGCCCGCGCACGGGCAGCTCTCGCCCCTGCGCGTCGAGCTTGGCTTCGATCACGTCGAGGGTCCCGTTGTGGTCGAGGTCACCGTAGTAGATCCGCGCGGGGTGCTCGGCGCTGACGTGATACTTGGAGTTGAGCCCCCAGTTGGTGGCGATCACCTCGAGCCGCCCGTCGCCGTCGAGGTCGGCGGTGGTCACCCCCTGCCACCAGCCGCGGAGGTCGAAGCCCCAGGCCGCCGTGCGCTCGACCCACGCCTCGTCGACGCGCTCGAACACGGCCACCGGCCCCCACTCGAGGGCCACGAGGAGCTCCGGAAAGCCGTCGCCGGTGAGGTCGCTGAGGCAGAGCCCGCTGACCAGGCCGAGGTCGCTGAAGACGTGGCCAGGTTCGTAGCCCTCGGCGGTGTTGAGGAAGATCCTCACGTCGCAGGCCTCGGGGTAGCGACCGGGTCGGACGCGCTCGCCGAGCACGAGGTCGAGGTCCCCGTCGCCGTCGAGGTCCCCCAGCGCCAGCGGACCGGTGGCCGCGCTGGCGGCAGAGATCGCCGCGACCTGCTCCGTGCCCGTGAGCGCGAGCGCTGCCTGAGCGGTCGGCGCCTCGTAGTTGGAGGTCCCAATCCACGTGCGCCCGTCCGGCTCGACCAGGACCGCGCTCTGGTCGCCCTCGGCGGCCAGCGAGGCCTCGACGGCGAAGCCCTCTGGGCCCTGACGGAGGACGCTCAGCGCGCTGCCTGCGCCGCCGGCGACGAGCCCGTCGAGGTCCCCGTCGGCGTCGACGTCGGCCCAGGCCACCGCGGGCCCCAGGGTGCTGAGGCGATTGGGGAGCAGGGGCTGGCGCGCGAAGTCGTCGAAGGGCGCGTCCTGGTGCACGTGGTCCAGGGCCACGCGCGCGAACAGCGGGGCGGGCGTCCTCGCCGGGGGGGCGGCCGCGGGGCGCGTCTCGAGCTCGCGGATCAGGAGGCGCCGGTTCGGCTGCGCGGCGACCGTGCTCACCGCGCCCGACGGCCAGCGGACCTCGACCTCGAGCTCGGTCGCGTCGCCGCAGGCGAACACGCGGGTCGGGTCGGAGCCCGAGAGGTACATGCCGCCGCACACCACCTCTTGGCGCTGCTCCACGGGGCCGCCGCGCACGGTGATCTGGGCGCCGATGCCCTGGGTGTTCTCCCCGGCGCCGTGGAGGCGGACCGCCAGCCGAGGCGCAGCGCAGTCGTTGCGGTAGAGCGCGGCGGGGGCGTTGTCTTGATTGAGGACCACGTCGAGGTCGCCGTCGCCGTCGAGGTCCGCGAGGGCGAGCCCTTGGGAGACCCCGGCCTGGGCGAAGCCCCAGCGCTGGCCGCACTCCTCGAAGCGGCCGCCGCCGAGGTTGCGGAAGGCGACGTTCGGGGTGTCGAGGCGCGGGTACTCGAGGATCGTGCGCCGCCAGGCCTCCGGCGAACTCGAGTTCGCCTGAGCGAGCAGGCGCTCGGTCGTGTCGGAGTCTTGCACGTCGTAGCCGTAGCCGGTGGCCACCAGCAGGTCTTCGTAGCCGTCGAGGTCGACGTCGAGGAACGCGGTCCCCCAGGACCACTCCGAGGCCTCGACCCCGGCCCACAGCGCGGCCTCGGCGAAGGTCCCGTCGCCGCGGTTGAGCTGCAGGGTGTTGCGCATGAACTGCGGGCGCAGGGCGCCCTCGCTGCCCGCGGGGGTCGCGCGCATGGCGCCCATTTGCGTCTTCCGTCGGCGGTGCTGGCGGCTGAGCATGTCGGTGACGAACAGGTCGACGTCGCCGTCGCGGTCGACGTCGGCGGTGTCGAGGGCCATGGAGAACCAGCTGGAGTTGCGCCATGCCTCGCCGTTGGCCGCGACGAATGAGCCCTTCCCGTCGTTGATCCAGAGTCGATCCGGACTCCAGAAGTCGTTGCACACGTAGAGGTCGGGGGCGCCGTCGGCGTTGAGGTCGCGGAACGCCGCGGTCAGGCCCCAGTCGCGGGTCTGCGCCGCGCGCTCGCCGTCGGGTCCGAGGAAGCGGTCGACGAAGCGGACCGCGCTGAAGCTCCCGCCGCCGTCGTTGATCCAGAGGACGTCGGGGTCGCCGAGCTCCACGACCTCCCCGTCCGACGTCTTCGCGATGTCGTCGGCGAGGGCGGGCGGGACGTAGAGCTCGCCGTCGCGATCCTTGGGGAGCTGGAGCACGTCCCCCGAGCCCCGGCGCGTCGTGGCGCGGTAGTTGGTCTGGTAGACGTCGAGGTCGCCGTCGCGGTCCACGTCGGCGAGGGCCCAGGTCGTGCTGCCCCACAGCGCGCTGGCGGTGGGGAACGGGCGCGGACGGAAGCTGCCGCTCCCGTCGTTGAGGAAGCAGGCGTTCTGCCCGATCGCGCTCACGAGCAGGTCGAGGTCACCGTCGCCGTCGAGGTCGGCGAAGCACGCGCCGGTCGAGGGCCGGTCCGCCAGGTCGAGGGCGGGCGCCTCGACGCGTTCGAAGCGCAGTCCTCCCAGGTTGCGGTAGAGCGCGTTGGGGACGTCGTTGCCGCAGAAGAACAGGTCGCAGTCACCGTCCTGGTCGACGTCTCCGGCGGCCACACCGCCGCCGATCAAGCGGATCCGGTTCTCGACCACCGACTCCGGCGAGAGCACGTTGGCGAAGTCGAGGCCGGTCTCCTGCGGGTCGAGCAGGGTGAAGCCGGCGCCCGAACCGACCGGGGCGATCGCCGTCGCTTCGAGCGGCGGCAGCCCGGCGAAGCGCGACGCCGCCGACGCCGGCGGGGGGGCGGACTCTGGGGTCGGTGGGTTGCTGGCGCTCCAGAGCGCCGCCACGATCAGCGCGCAGAGGATCAGTCCGACTCCCGCCAAGGCCACTGGCTTCACGACACCCCTCCTGCTTCAAGGTAGCGCTGGCGGCGCGCGCGGACCACGCGCACGCCGCAGCTAGCCGGCGGCCACCCGGCGCGTTACGGTCTGGGACGTGTCGGAGGACCCATGAGCGTCGAGCACCTGGTCAACAACTGGATCACGACCGCCTATGAGCGGGGCGCGAGCGACCTCCACATCGAGCCGCACACCAAGGACCGCGTGCGCGTGCGCATGCGGGTCGACGGTCAGCTCCGGCAGCTCGAGACCGCGGACGACGCGCGCAAGGTCCTCGCCCGGATCAAGGTCATGGCCGAGCTCAGCGTCAACGAGAAGGATCGGCCCCTCGACGGGCGAATCAACTTCGGTCAGCGCGGCGGCTCGATCGGGCACCTCGACCTGCGCGTGAGCACGACCCCTTGCCTCGGCGGGGAGAAGGTCGTGATGCGCCTGATCGACAACCGCAAGCTGAACCTGAACCTCGAGACCCTCGGCTTCACGGGCACCATGCTCAAGAAGTACAAGCCCGCGGTCGAGTCGCCCCACGGCCTGATCCTGCACGTGGGCCCCACGGGCAGCGGCAAGACGACCAGCCTCTACGCGGTGCTGAAGACGATCCACAAGACCGAGCTCAGCATTCAGACCGTCGAGGATCCGGTCGAGTACGACGTGCAGGGGATCACCCAGACCAACGTCGACTACGAGCAGGGCCTGACCTTCCCCCTGGTGTTGCGGGCCATGCTGCGCCAGGACCCGGACGTGATCATGGTCGGCGAGATCCGCGACGCCGAGACCGCCGAGATCGCGACCGAGGCCGCCATGACCGGCCACCTCGTGCTCTCGACCCTGCACACCAACGACGCCGTCGGCACGGTCGTGCGCCTGCTCGACATGGGGATCGCGCCCTACTGCATCGCCTACGCCCTGCGCTGTGTGATCAGCCAGCGCTTCGCCTCCAAGCTCTGCCAGCAGTGCAAGCGCTCCGCTCAGCCAGGGGAGCACATTCGGCGGATCCTCGGCGACGGGCGACCGATCTACACCGCGCCCGGCTGCACGACCTGCGGGCGCACCGGGACCAAGGGCCGGATCCCGCTGTTCGAGTTCCTCCCCAACAGCCCCGCCCTGCGCAAGGCGATCTACGCCGGCGCGACCCCGGACATGCTCCAGGACGTGGCGCAGAAGAACGGCCTGATCTCGCTCTGGCACGACGCCTGCGACAAGGTCCACACCGGCCAGGTCTCGGTCGAGGAGGCCCTGCGGGTGGTCAAGGGGGTGCGTGACCCGAACACCGTGCTCAAGGCCGCCGCCCGCCGGATCACCGTCGGCCCCGCGCGTCGCCCCGCGCCGCGCCCGGGGCCTGCACGCCGCCC
>JAGQRJ010000892.1 GCA_020425635.1 Planctomycetota bacterium
GGCGAACTCGAGGCCGAGGCCGACGTGCTGCAGCAGCTCTACGACCTCGACGCGAGCCTCGAAGACGACTGAGCGATCAGCGCGGCGCGGGCACGAAGCCGTCGGCGCCGCGCCCGTGCAGGGGGCTCTGGGGAGCGAGCTCGAGGCTCTCGGGGTCGAGGCCGGGGCGCACCCCGTAGGTCCCGTCGGCCTCGGGGGTGGGCAGCTGCGGGCGGTGATCGGCCGGGGCCGCGCCGTCGCTGGCGAACCAGGCGTTGCGTCGGAAGACGAAGCTCTCCGCGGCGGTGTGTTCGCCCACGTTCACGAAGCGGTGGAGCTCCGCTCTGCGGAACACGATCAGGTTGTCCTCGAACACGCCGCCGCGGCAGGGCACGAAGCGCTCGCCCTGGCTCTCCTGGAGGATTCGCAGCACCCAGCGCCGCGGGCGGTAGAAGGTGTTGCGCCGGACCAGCGCGCCGTCGACGCCGACGAAGGCGACGAAGGCCTGGCTGTCGCGAAAGCGGCAGCCCTCCACGGTGAGGTCCTTGGCCTCGTAGGGCGCGTGCTGCGGGCGAAACCACTCCAGGCCCGTGCTCCCTCCGAGGTTCACGGCGCGCTCCCCGGCTCCCTCGAAGCGGCAGCCGCGGATCACCACCTGCGCGGTCCCGCCCTTGGCCTGGATCCCCGAGTGCTGCGAGCACTCCGGCTGGCCCCGCAGGGTGCAGCCCGAGATCACGCCGCGCTGGCAGCCGACCAGGTCGATCGCCGACCCGCCCCAGCCGAGGAACTCGCACTCGCTGACCTCGAAGTCGGTGAGCCCCGAGAGCTTCAGCGCGTCGTGGTTCCCGCGCGGGCCCACGCCCTCGAAGCGCACGCGGAGGACGCGGACGTGGCTCGCCGCCCCCTTCCCGGGGCCGCCGTCGTCGACGTTGATCCCGTTGCCCGGCTGCCCCCGCACGACGAGGTCGCGCACGACGACGTGCCGGGGGCGGGTCAGGTGCAGGGCCTCGTTGCCTCCGACGAAGGTCGGGGGGTGCTCGGGGTCCGCCCCGGCGATCACGATCGGCTCGGCCGCCGTGCCGTGCAGGTCACTCAGCGAGAGCCCGCCGCGGTAGTTCCCCGGGGCGAGGAGCAGCAGGTCCCCTGCGCGCAGGTCTGCGCTCGCCGCGCGCAGCTCGGCGTCGCCCGCGACGGGGCGGCGGCGTTCGTCGGCGCGGGCCTGGGGCAGCGCCAACGCAGCCAGGCAGGCCCAAGCGCATGCAGCGCGCGCGCCGCTCAGGGGACCTGGCCTCGGTTCAGGGTCGCCAGGATCTGCTCGTAGTCTTCGTTGCCGGCGAGGGCGTTGAGCTCGCTGCTGGCGAGGGCCGCGGGGGTCACGCGCGGGGGCAGCGGGTCGTGCCACTCGAGCTGATCGCGGGTCGTGCTCCAGATCCGGTTGAGGTACGCCTTGCGCAGGGCGCCGAGGGCCTTGGCCGGCTCCCCGAGCAGAATGTAGGCGCGGGCCTCGTGCACGTGGAGTGTGGCCCAGTGCATGCGGCTGGTGGCGCTGCGATAAATGCTGCGGTCCACGACCTCGATCGCCAGTTGCCTCAAGGGCTCGATCAGGCGCAGCGCGTCGTGCGGGCGGTTCCAGGCGAGGTAGGTGCACACGACCTGCTCGCGGTCGAGCAGCTCCCGCGCCCAGTCGCCAGCGTTGGGCCGGTCGCCTCGGACCGCCGCGTAGCTGCGCTCGAGGGCCTCGCCGGCGGCGTCGGTAGTGTCGGGATTGAAGCGGTTCTCCGGGGCCATCAGGCCGCTGCCATTGGGCACCGGCGCAAAGAGGCCACCGGATGCGTCGGAGCGATATAGCGTTACCGTCGCCCCGCCGATGGGCACGCC
>JAGQRJ010000893.1 GCA_020425635.1 Planctomycetota bacterium
GGAGGTCCGGGACTACCCCCAGGCCGCGGCCTGGTCGGTGACCGCGGCCACCGCGGACCCTCCTGCGCCCCAGGGGTGGATCGCCCTCGCGTCCTTGCTCGAGGACGCGAGGGCGATCCACAGCCTGGGGGTGAGCACGACGCGCGGGAGCGCCCTGCGTCGGGCGCTCCTGGAGCGCGCGCGAGACGCGGGCTGGTTTCGCGGCTACGAGTATCTGGGGAACTTCTATCGCGAGGGAGCGCCGGACCTCCTGATCGCCCCGGACCTGTCCCGCAGCGGGCGCTATCTGCTCCTCGCCTTCGCACGGCTCGAGGACTCCGAAGCGCGCGGCGGGATCGCGCTGGCGCTGGCTCGCCTGGCCGCGACCCCCGGGGCCGAGGAGGCCCTCAGCAAGGCCAAGGGGCTAGAATGCCTGGAGGAGGCCGTGGACTGCGGCAAGGTTCGCCCCGGCGAGGAAGCCGAACTGCGGGCGCTGCTCAGCTCGGATTGACCCGCCTGCTTGGCGCGATCAGGCGTAGTGGATTCGCGTGCGCGAAATGACCTGCTGCAGCGCCTCCGCCGCGCCCTGGGTCTCAGGGTGGCGCACGATCACCCAGCCCTCGCCCTCGTAGTGCGAAGAGCGGGGCATGCCGACCCGCGGGAGCTGGGTCTGAACCACCGCGTCACCCAGGTCGTGGAGCACCTCCTTCAGCCCGTCGATCCGGGCCACGGTGCGCCCCGCGCCGGAGCCGCGCAGGAACGCGGCGCCCGCGGCCCACTTGCGCTCGGGGATCGTGAAGGTCTCGTGGACCATGAGCCGCGCCCACTTCTCCCACATGTCGACCTCGTGGGCGAAGCTGTTGACGGACATGATGTTCACGCCGGGGGGCCGCGCCGCGACCTCGGAGATCACGCGCTTGCCGCTCTTGGTGTGGAACCACTCCATGTGCGAGAGCCCGGTCTGCATGCCGAGGGCCTTGAGCGCCTTGGCGTTGATCTCGGCGAAGGGGGCGGAGTGCTCGCCGAGGCGCTCCTTGGGCAGGAGCACGCAGTATTGGATCCAGGGGCTCTCGACGACCTCCAGCGGGCCCGGGAGGTAGTAGGTCGAGCTCGACCACACGGCCTCGCCCCGAATGCTCATGGTCTCGAAGGTGTGCTCGGCGCCGCGCACGAACTCCTCGGCCTGAGCCGGGCGGGCGGGCGTCGGGAGCAGCTTGTTGAGCGCGGCGTAGAGCTCGGCCTGATCGCTCACGCGGAAGGTGTCGCGGGTGCCCAGCCCGTCGAGGGGCTTGAGAATGATCGGGAACCCGACCCGCTCCACGAACTCCTCGGCGTCGCGCAGCCCGCGGATCCGCGCCTGGCGCGCGACCGGGAGCCCAGCCTGGGCGAGGACGGCCTTCATGCAGTTCTTGTCGCGGAAGTTGCGGGCGGCCTCGGTGTGCATGCCCGAGATCCCCAGCGCCTCGCGGGCCTCGGCCAGCGGCAGCTGCAGCTGCTCGAGGAAGCCGAGCAGGCGATCGACGGTGCCCCACTCGCGCTGGAAGCCGCGCGCGGCGACGACGAGCTGCCCCACGTCGAGGGTGTTGGGGATCCGGTAGTGACCGCTCACGCGCTCACGCAGCTTGGGCGGGAGGTGCTCCTCGGGTTGCTGCGAGATCACACCGAGCTTCACGTCCTCGAGCGACGAGATCACGTCGATGCACTTGAGGATCGTGTTGCCGAAGTAGGGGGCGACGAAGACGACGTGGACCACGGGGGCCTCCAAGGGCGCAGAGTCTACCCCGGCCCCGGGGGGTCCGGCTCGGCGAGGGGAACTCCCTGCAAAGGAATTGCAAACCCGCCGGGGCCGAGCTTGCAGTTCCTTGGCTGGTGGTCCGGGGCGGCGTCCGCGACCCTCGACGCAGCAACACGGCCCTGACCTGGAGGCGGCATGAAGACGAAGGCATGGATCGGCTGGAGCGTGGCGTTGTGCCTCGTCCCGGCCCTGGCGCGCGCCGAGGACGACGGCGCGCTGACCCTGCGCACCGAGCGCGCGATCGTGTTCAAGGACGGCCACGGGCTCGTGGTCAAGTCGGCTCGGGGGGTCGTGGCCGCCGACGGCACGGTCTACACCGACGAGGTCCCGGAGGCGGCGATCCTGGGCTGCTTCTGGGCGACCTCGAAGGACGGCGCGACCCTCGGCATGCGCGCCGGGTGGCACGAGACGCGGCGCGTCGAGACCTCGCAGGCCCCTTGCCTCAACGTGCTCGAGCTCCTGCGCGCCAACGTCGGCAAGACCCTGACCCTGATCCGCGGGCCCCACGGCGCCGACGTGGAGGGGGTGATCGAGGAGGTCCTCGAGCTGCCCGCGGCCGCCGTGGACGTCTCGGCCCGACCCCTGGGCGACGAGACCCGGACGCTCCCCTTCGTCCGCCAGGGCGGCGAGCTCGTCGTGGTCAAGCGCGGCAACGAGGGGCGGCTGGTGCTCCCCGTCGCCCAGATCCAGTCGCTCAGCGGGGCGGAGCTGGTGACCACGACCGAGCGCAAGGCGCTGGTGATCGAGCGCGAGAAGCGGCTGGCGTTCACCTGCGGCGCGGCGCGCGCCGGCCAGCCGGTCGAGCTCTCGCTGATCTACTTCACCGAGGGCCTGCGCTGGATCCCGACCTACCGCGTGAACCTCGACGACGAGGCCGAGGCCGTGGTCTCGCTCCAGGGCGAGCTGCTCAACGAGGTCGAGGACCTGCGCGACGTCGAGCTGAGCCTGGTGGTCGGGGTGCCCAACTTCCGCTTCAAGGGCGTGGTCTCACCGCTCGCCCTCGAGGGCACCCTGCGCGGGCTGCTGCAGCAGGCGGCCCCCGGGCTCATGGGCCAGGGGCAGCTCAGCAACGCGGTCTACACCCAGCGCGCGGGCGAGCTCCGCGGCCGCAGCGGCGGCCCGGCCGGAGACGCGAGCCTCGCCCCCGAGCTCGCGGGCGCCGACGGGCAGCAGGACCTGTTCGTCTACGACGTGCCCAAGTTCAGCCTCCCCCGGGGGAGTCGGGCCACGGTCCCGCTGTGGGAGTCGCGGGTGGCCTACCGCCACGTCTACACCCTCGACGTGGACGTGGTCCGCAACGCGCGCTCGGGGAGCTGGGCCGTGAAGGGCCAGCAGGCCTCTCCGCTGCAGCTGGCGACCAACGAGGTGTGGCACCAGATCGAGCTCGTGAACGCGTCGCAGGTCCCCTGGACCACCGGCGCGGCCATGGTCACGCGCGGCGGCCTGCCCCTGGGCCAGGAGCTCATGACCTACACCTCGGTCGGCGGCTGCACGCTGCTCCCGATCACGGTCGCCGTCGACCTCCGCGGGACCTACGCCGAGGAGGAGCTCGCCCGCCAGCCCAACGCCTTGAACTGGTCGGGGCACAGCTACGGGCGGATCCAGAAGAAGGCGAGCTTCACCCTCGCGAACTTCCGCGAGCAGCCGGCGACCCTGCGGGTGCGCCTGAGCCTGGGCGGCCGGGCGACGAAGGTCGGCAGCAACGGTATGTCGCGGATCAACGACCACCGCCCTGACGACTGGGCCGACCAGGGCTACGGCGCGGTGAACAACCACACCGACCTCACCTGGGAGCTCGAGCTCCCCGCCGGCGGCAACGCGACCCTCGGCTGCGAGTTCGAGTTCTTCACCTACTGAGCTGCAGCCGGGTGCGGGCTCCTCGACCCGTCGGCGGTCTCGGACTAGGCTGAGGGGCGTGCAGATCGGTCCCTACCAGGTTCAGCGGGAGCTCGCGCGCGGCGGCATGGGCGTGGTCTATCACGCGCGCGGGGCCGAGGGCGAAGAGGTCGCGCTCAAGCTCTTGCTGGAGGGGATCTTTTCTTCCCCGGCCCAGCAGCGGCGCTTTCGTCGCGAAGCGACGTCCCTCGAGTCCCTCGATCACCCGGGGATCCTCCGGGTGCGCGCGCACGGGGTCGCCGACGGGCGGCCCTACCTGGCGACGGACCTCCTCCCTGGGCCGACCCTGGCCGACGTGGTGAAGACGTCGGGGCCCTTGCCCGAGGCTCGCGCCGTCGAACTCGCCAGGGCGATCTGCGAGGCGTTGGCGCACGCGCACGCTCGCGGGATCGTGCACCGGGACCTGAAGCCGGCGAACGTCTTGCTCCGGGGCGACGCGCCGGTGCTGGTCGACTTCGGCCTCGTGCGCCAGCTCGGGCTCGAGGTGAGTCGGTTGACGGAGACGGGGGCGGTCATGGGCAGCCCCGAGTTCATGGCGCCGGAGCAAGCGCTGGGCGAAGGAGACGTCGGCCCGGCCGCGGACCTCTACGCGCTGGGGGCGACGCTCTACTTCCTGCTCACCGGACGACCACCCTTCGAGGGAAAGAGCGTGCTCGCGATCCTCGAGCGGGTGGTGAACGACGAGGTGCCGCCCCCGAGCCAGCTCCGCCCGGGGTTGAACCCGAGGCTGGAGGCGACGGTGCTCCGCTGTCTGGAGAAGGAGCCTGGCCGGCGCTTCCCCACGGCGTTCGCGTTGGAGCAAGCGCTGGCCGAGGCGTCGGACCCGGTCTCCCCGGCGCGGCCCCCAGCCACCCGGCGAGCGCTTGCCTGGATCGCGCTGGGCGCGTGCCTGGTCGCAGCGGTCGGGCTCTTGGGTTGGTTCGTCTGGCGCGACGGCGCCGCCCCGAGCGGGTCCTCCGGTGCGAGAGACGAGCGGGAGTTGGCGGCGGCCGGCGAGCGCACGGTCCCTGCGGAGGGAGCCGAGGCCGCGGGCCTGGTCGAGAGGGGCAACGCACAGGCGCTCGAGGGCCGCTACGAGGAGGCGGTCGGGACCTTCTCCCAGGCGCTGACCCTCGACCCAGACAACGCCCTGGCTCGCTACGGCCTGGGGTTCAGCCGAGCGAACCAGGGGCGCTACGAGGAGGCGCTCGTGGACTACGAGCGCGCGATCCAGTTGGACCCGTACCACGCGCTCAGCTGGAGGGACCTGGCGCTCTGCCAGACGAAGCTCCGCCGCTACGAGAAGGCGATCCAGGCCTACGATCGCGCGTGCGAGCTCGATCCACGGGACGCCTTGGCCCACGCGAATCGTGCGCGCTGCAAGGCCAGCCTGCAGCGCTTTACCCAGGCGATCGAAGACTTCACGCGCGCCCTCGAGCTCGATTCGCGTGACGTCGAGGCCTGGATTGGCCAAGGGAATTGCCGGCTGAGCCTCGGCGACTTCGCCGGCGCGACCGCGGACTACGACCGCGCCCTGGCGCTGGATCCGAAGAGCGACAAGGCTCACTTCAACCGCGCCAACTGCAGAACCCAGCTCGGTCTCCACGCAGAGGCGCTCGAAGATCTGGATCGGGTGCTCGAGCTCCGCGTTGGAGACGCCGCGACCTACGCCCTGCGGGCCCAATGTTGGACGAACCTCGACCGCTATGCGCAGGCGCTCGCCGACTACGACCAGGCTTTGCAACTCGACCCGAACAACGCCTCCGTCCTCACGAACCGGGGAATGGTCAAGCACAAGCTGGGGCGCTACCACGAAGCGATCGAGGACTTCGACCGGTCGATCGCCCTCGAGCCCAGGGAGCCCGTGGTCCACCTGAATCGAGCCCAGAGCAAGGTCGAACTGGGGCGATCCCGAGAGGCGAGCGGCGACTACGATCGCGCTCTGGAGTTGGGGCTGCGCGACGCCTTGACCTATGTCGCGCGCGGGCTCAACAGGGAGGAGCTCGGTCGCGACGCCGAGGCGATCGAGGACTACGACGCGGCGTTGAAGCTCGGGCTCCCGGCGTCGGAGGCGGAGGACCTGCGTCAGCGGCGAGCCGAGCTCGCCAGGCGGTTGGAGGACGCGCACCTGGCCCCAGCGAAGCGGGCCGACGTTTACTTCAACCAGGGCCTCAGCGCGGCCCATGCGGGTCGGCTGCAGGAGGCGATCGACCACGCCGAGGAGTCCCTCGCGCAGGAGCTCAGCGCGCGGGCCCTGATTCTCCGGGGAGACTGTCGGTGGAAGCTGAAGCAAGTCGACGCCGCGATCGCGGACTTCAGCGAAGCGCTCCGGTTGGAGCCCCGAAACGTCTTGGCGCTCCGCCAGCGGGCGCTGTCCCTCATGAGCCTCGGCCGTGGCCCAGAGGCGATCGCGGACTTCGACCGCCTGCTCGAGCTCGACCCGGGCAACGTCGACGCCTACGTCAACCGGGCGGTCGTGAAGTTCCGCCTGGGCCGCATAGGCGAGGCGAGCTTGGACTACGAGCGCGCGCTGCGGCTCTCCCCGCAGAGCTGGGACGTCTTGCTCGGTCTGGCGTCCTGCAAGGCCAACCTGGGTCGTGACGCCGAGGCGATCGAGGACTACGATCGGGCGCTCGCGCTCGAGCCGCGCTACGCCCCCGGCTACAAGGAGCGTGGGCTGAGCAAGGCGAAGCTCGGCCGGCACGCAGAGGCGATCGAGGACTTCGACCGCGCGCTCCGACTAGGCTTGTCGGAGGGCGATGCCGAGGAGGCGCGCCGCTTGCGCGCCGAGGCCAACGCGGCTCGGAAGGCGGCACAGCCCGAGGGCTCCTGAGCGTAGACTCGGACTCCCGCCACGAGGTCCGGTGAACCGTCGTCCCCTGCTCCTGCTCCTTACGCTGACCCTGTTGGGGGCGGCGCTGCGGCTGTGGGGGCTGGGCGAGGTGCCCCCCGGCCTGCACCCGGACGAGGCCGCGAACGCCTACGAGGCCTATTGCCTGAGGACCACGGGGGCGGCGAGCGACGGGCGCGTGCTCCCCTGGGTGTTTTGCATGCACGGGCGCTTCTGGGTCGAGGGCAGCTACGTGTGGTTGCTGGCCCTGGTCCAGGGGTTGCCGCTTTCGCTCCCGGTGAGCACGCGCTTGCCGGCGGCCCTGGCTGGGGTGGCGTTGATCCCGGCTACCTGGGCCCTCGCCCGGCGGCTGGTCGCCCCGCGGGCGGCGTGGGTCGCGGCAGGGCTCGTGGCGATCGAGCCGCTGGCAGTGCACACCAGCCGCGTCGGACTGCGGGCGAGCCTGGTCCCGCCGGCGCTGGCCTGCGGGCTCGCGTTGCTGCTCGGCCCCGCGGCGCGGCGTCACGCCGCCCTGGCGCGGGGCGCGGTGGCTGGAGCCCTGGCGGCCTTCGCGCTCTGGACCTACACCCCGCAGCGGGTGTGGGTCCCGCTCCTGGGGGTGGCCTGCGTCGGCGCGTTCTGGCGCCGCGTCCGCCCCCAGCCGACGCGTTGGGTGCTGGCGGGCGGGCTGACCCTGCTCGCGCTCTCGCTCTCGCTGCCCTGGACCGTGGCCGGCGACGGGCGGGCGCGCCTCGACGCGGTGTCGGTGCTCGCGCTCGAGGGCGGGGTCGGCGCGCAGCTGAGCGCGTTCGGCAAGGGCTACGTCCTCGCCTTCTCGCCGCGCGCCCTGTTCAGCGGGAGCTCGAGCCGCGGCTTCTGGGCCGAGGGGGTCTCGCCGCTGCTGTGGGTCGAGGCGCCGCTGATCCTGCTCGGCGTCGGGTCCCTCGTCGTGCGCGCGCGGCGGGGCGTGGGCGAGGCCGGGCCGGCCCGCGCGCGCTTCCTGCTCCTGTGGCTGCTGCTGCACCCGATCCCGGCCGCGCTCACGGTGCCTGCGCCGAACCCCCTGCGCGCGATCGGCGTGCTCCCGCTGTGGGCCCTGCTGGGGGCGGAGGGCGCGCGGGTCGGGCTCGCCTGCCTCCAGCGGCGCGGCGGGCGAGGGGCCCGGCGCGGGGGAGGGTGGGGGCTCGCGTGCGCCCTCGTCCTCGACGCCGGGGTCGTGGGCAGGGCCTAC
>JAGQRJ010000894.1 GCA_020425635.1 Planctomycetota bacterium
CGCGCTGCGCGCCGGCGGCTCGGGGGGGGCTTGCTCCTCCTCCTCCTCGTCGAGGAGCTTCAGCCCGTCGCCGAGGTCGGGGATCGGCGACGCCGCGGGCGGCGGAGCCTGCTGCTGCGGCGGAGCTTGGGGAGGTCGCTGAGCCGCGGGCGCGGGCGCGCCGCCAGGGGGCGGACCGGCGGGGGCCCCGACCTTGAGCAGCACCTGACACGCGGGGCACTTGAAGGTGCGGCCTGCGAGGTGGTCACCGAGGGTGTAAGGGGCCCCGCAGGGGCAAGTTATGCGTAGAACCATCGTCCCGGAGTATAACGAGTCCGCGTCGCCTCCGCAGGACGGCGCCAGCGGCCGCCCCGGGACCGATTAGGCCTCGTCGTCGGCGACCTTGGCGGCGGTCTTCTTGGCCGTCTTCTTCTTCGTCGCCTTCTTGGCGGTCGCCTTCTTGGCGGTCGTCTTCTTCTTCGTCGTCTTCTTCTTCGTCGCCTTCTTGGCGGTCGTCTTCTTGGCCGTCTTCTTCTTCGTCGCCTTCTTCTTGGCGGCCTTCTTCTTCTTCTTCTTCGTCCCCTTCTTCGCGCGCTGGGCGAGGATCAACTCGACGGCCTGCGCCTCGGTCAGGGTGGTCGGGTCGCCGAAGCCTCGGGGGAGGCTCGCGTTCACCTCGCCGTCGGAGAGGTAGGGCCCGTAGCGCCCCTTGAGCAAGCGCAGCTTGATCCCGTCGAGGGCCTCGACGCTCTCGAAGGCCTTGATCTCGGGGACCTCGCGCTTGTAGCTCTTGGCCTTGGGCTCGGCGAGCAGCTCGAGCGCGCGGGCGAGGTCGATCTTGAGGATGTGATCGCCTTCCTTGAGGCTGCGGGTGTCGGTGCCGCGCTTGATGTAGGGGCCGTAGCGACCGAAGTAGGCCACGACCTCCACGCCTTCGGCGTCCTTGCCGAGGGTCTTGGGCAGGGTCAAGAGGTCGAGGGCCTGCGCGAGGGTCAGCTCGTCGGGCTTCATTTCCGGGAGCAGCGAGACCATTTTGGGCTTGGACTTCTTGTCGGCGGGGTCGGCGTCGCCGAGCTGCACGTAAGGCCCGAAGCGGCCGGTCTTGACGTAGACCGGGAGGCCCGTCTCGGGGTGCATGCCCAGGGGCTCCTTGGCCTTGGCCCCCGCGCGGAGGTACTCCACGGCCTTGTCGAGGGTCAGCTCGTCGGGGCAGAGGTCCTCGGGAATGTTCGCCCGGTCGCCGTCGTCGCCGAGCTGCACGTAGGGGCCGTAGCGCCCCACGCGGCGCCAGATCGTCGTGCCGTTCTCCGGGTGGTCGCCGAGGGGGACCGAGCAGATCATGCGCGCGTCGATCACCTCCTGCTTCTTCTCCAGCAGGGGCGCCAGGCCGGGGACGCCGTTGCCGAAGTAGAACTCCTTGAGGTAGGGCAGGCGCTCGTCCTCCCCGCGCGCGATCTGGTCGAGGCGCTCCTCCATGCCGGCGGTGAAGGTCAGGTCGATCAGGTGCCCGAGGTGCTCGATCATGAGCCGCACCACGGCGAAGGCGACGAAGGTCGGGACGAGGGCGTTGCCCTTCTTGAAGGTGTAGCGCCGCTGGATCGTGTCGATGATCGAGGCGTAGGTGCTGGGTCGCCCGACCCCCGACTCCTCGAGGGCCTTGACCAGCGAGGCCTCGGTCAGGCGCGCCGGGGGCTGGGTGTCGTGGCCGTCGGCGGTCAGCGAGACCGCCTCGACGCGGTCCTGCTCCTTGAGCGGCGGCAGGATCGTCTCCTTGTCGGCGAGCTCGGCCTCGGGGTCGTCGGAGCCCTCGACGTAGGCGCGCAGGAAGCCGGGGAAGTCGATCACGTTGCCGTTGGCCTGGAACACGACCTCCTGACCGTCGACGGTGGTCGCGATCTTGACCACCATGCGCCGCCCGCGCGCGTCGGGCATTTGGCAGGCCATGGTGCGCTTCCAGATCAGCTCGTAGACCTTGGTCTCGTCGGGGCCGAGGGCGGCCTGCACGTCGGAGATCGGCGCGAAGGGGTGCGCGGGGCGGATCGCCTCGTGGGCCTCCTGGGCGTTCTTGACCTTGGTCGCGTACTCCCGCGGCGCGGCGGGGAGGAACTCCGCGCCGTAGAGCTCTTCGATCGCGGTCCGCGCGGCGCTGAGGGCCTCGCTCGAGAGCGTGGTCGCGTCGGTTCGCATGTAGGTGATGAAGCCGTTCTCGTAGAGCCGCTGGGCCGCGCGCATGGTGCGCTTGGCGTTGAAGCGCAGCTTGCGGTTGCCCTCCTGCTGCAGCGTCGAGGTCGTAAACGGCGGGGCCGGGCGCTTGGTGAAGGGCTTCTCCTCGGCCGAGGTGACGCGGTAGTCCGCGCGCTGCAGCAGGTCGCGCAGGGCGACGGCGCGCTCCTCCTTGAGGTGCAGCACGTCGTCGCGGACCAGGGCGCCGGTGTCGGGGTCGAAGCTCTTGCCCGAGGCCGGGCGCTGGCCTTCGATCGTCATGACCTTGGCCGGGAAGGTCATGCCGTCGGGGGCCTTGAACTCGGCCGAGAGGTCCCAGTAGTTGCTCGAGACGAAGCGGATCCGCGCCTGCTCGCGCTCGACGATCATGCGCACCGCGACGCTCTGCACGCGGCCCGCGCTGAGCTTGGGCGCGATCTTGCGCCAGAGGATCGGCGAGACCAGGTAGCCGTAGAGCCGGTCGATGATCCGCCGGGTCTCCTGGGCGTCGACGAGCTTGGTGTCGATCTCGCGGGTGTGCTCGAGGGCGCTCAGGATCGCGGTCTTGGTGATCTCGTGGAACACCATGCGCTTGGGCGGGTTCTTCGGCTTCAAGAGCTGGTTGAGGTGCCAGCTGATCGCCTCGCCTTCGCGGTCTTCATCGGTCGCGAGCAGGATCGTGTCGACCTCTTTGGCGTACTTCTTCAGCTCCGAGATCTTCTTCTTCTTCTCCGGCGAGACGACGTAGAGCGGCGCGAAGTCGTGCTCGACGTCGATCCCCAGGCGCGCCCACTTCTCCTTCTTGACGTCGGCCGGGATCTCCTCGGCGTTGGATGGCAGGTCGCGGACGTGCCCCACGCTGGACTCGACGATGTAGTCACTGCCCAGGAACTTCTTGAGCGTCTTGGCCTTGGTCGGCGACTCGACGATGACCAGCGACTTGCCCACGGGGATCCTCCTGCTCGAGTCGGCGGACCTGCTCGGGCCCACCGCCAGGGCCCCCTTATAACAACGTCAGGTGGGACGGCCACAACCCCTCGCCGTCCATCCTGCGTAAGTCGAATACTGACAGTCACTAAGGGATCCAGGGGGCCCGCCGGAGCCCCCGCCCGAGCCGACGCCTGCCTACAAACTGCTGTGCAGCAAGGCCTTAGGGTGTCAGCCCGCCACGTCCCGAGCTGTTACACTGCGGGAGACGCGCCGCGGAGCCACCCATGAGCCAACCCTCCCCCCACGGACCTCGAGCGCGGCCATGAGGGCTGAGCTCCGCCGCTGGCGTGGGCTCACGGACCTCGTGGTCGACCTGATCGCGCACACCACGGGGGTGGTCGAGCGCAGCCAGCGCTCCCTGGTCGAGCCCCCCCTCCACGCCTTGCGCGCGATCCCCGAGCTGCAGGACACGGCGCGGGTCCTCGAGCTGAGCTGGGAGGTCTACGCCACGGCGGCCTTCCGCACGGTCCGGGGCGCGAGCCGCGCCCTCGGCGGGCTCACGGGCGGGGGGCTCTCGCTCCTCGAGCGCGCGGGGCTCGGCGCGGACCCCGAGGCGCCGGCCCCGCTGCGCTCCGACGCGATCTGGAGCGGCCCGTGGTGGAGGGACGCCGTGCTCGGAACGCTCAACGGGGTGCTCGGAGACCGGCTGCGCGACGCCGAGAACCCGCTCGAGATCGCCATGGGTCTGCGCCACGACGGGGCGGAGCTGCCGCTCACGCCCGAGGCGCTGCGGGCCGCGCTCCCCGACGCGACGGGGAAGGTGTGCCTGCTGGTGCACGGCATGTGCACCACGGAGTGGTCGTGGAGCCTCGGGGCCGCGGCCTCCCACGGAGACCCGCGGGCGACCTACGGGAGCCTGCTCGAGCGCGACCTCGGCTTCACCCCGCTCTACCTGCGCTACAACAGCGGGCTGCACGTCTCCGACAACGGCGAGCAGCTCTC
The DNA here is from genome assembly GCA_020425635.1 of Planctomycetota bacterium. Lineage (GTDB taxonomy): Bacteria > Planctomycetota > J058 > J058 > J058 > JAGQRJ01. The sequence goes on from JAGQRJ010000894.1 coordinate 4,114, forward strand.
GGCCCTGCTCGACGCCTTGCTCGCGGCCTACCCGCGCCCGGTCGACGAGCTCGTGCTGCTCGGGCACAGCATGGGCGGGCTGGTCGCGCGCAGCGCCTGCCTGCAGGCCGCCGCCGCCCAGCGCCCGTGGCTGAAGCGCCTCAGTCGGGTGATCTGCCTGGCGACCCCCCACGACGGCTCCCCCCTCGAGAAGCTCGGCAACCTGACCACCTCGATCCTCGGCGCGGTCGCGCTGCCCGCGACGCGGATCCCGGCCGAGCTGGCGAACACCCGCAGCGCGGGGCTCAAGGACCTGCGCTTCGGCAACGTGCTCCGCGCCGACTGGCAGGGGCAGGACGCCGACGCCCTGCTCAGGGACACGCGCCGCGCCCCCCCACCCCTCGAGGTGCCGCTGCACTGCCTGGCCGTGAGCGTCACCGCCGACCCCCAGCACCCCGCCGGGCGCCTGCTGGGCGACTTCATGGTGCGCGTGCGCAGCGCCTCGGGCGGCGCGGCGGCCCGCGAGGGCGACACCGCCGAGGTCCTCGGCGGGCTCGATCACTACGGCGTGCTCAACCACCCGCGGGTCTACGCCCAGATCCGCGCCTGGTGCGCGACGGGCCTACGGTCTAGCGATTGCTCGACTTAGGCAGCCCGGGGGCCCCCGCGACCGAGGGCGACGCGAAAAAGGCTAGATGCAATCGGGCCCTGCCCCGTATGTAGGCGTGACCCTGAGCATGACCGAACTCCCCTCACCCCCCTGCGTGGACGCGGCGATCGAGGCGGCCTATCGCGCCGCCTGCGACCGGGGCTATCGCCTCGCGCTCGCGATCTGTGGGGACGCGGCCAAGAGCGAAGACGTGGTCCATGACGTCTTCGCGCGCCTGCTGGGCCGCAAAGACGCGCTGCGCCTCGAGACCCTCGACGCCTACGTGGCGCGCTCGGTGCGCAACGCGGCCTACGACCAGGTCCGCGGCCGCGCGCCCCTGCCCCTGGCCGACGGCTTCGAGCCGGCGGCCGAGGCAGGGAGCGGGCAGGCCACCGACCCCGAGCTCGTGCGCGCGGCGCTGAGCGCGCTCCCCCCGGAGCAGCGCGAGGTGATCGTGTTGCGGGTCTACGAGGGCCTGAGCTTCGTCCAGGTCGCGCGGGCCACGGGCGTCCCCCTGGGCACCGTGCACTCGCGCTACCGCTACGCGATCAAGAAGCTGCGCAGCCTGCTGCGAGGGAGCGCGCAATGAGCGACGCCGACGTGTTGACCGCGCTGCGGAGCCTCCAGCCCGCCGGCGCCCCGAGCTGGACCCCGCCCGTCGCGGCCGCCGACGCGGACCCGCTGCGCGTGGCCTTCGACGCGCACGCCGAGCCGCTCTACCGCTACGTGAGCGCGCTCACCGGCCGCGACGCCTGGCTCGCCGAGGAGCTCGTGACCCGCGTGTTCGTGGGCGCGGCGACCGGCGACGCCGCGGATCGCGCCCCCGAGGCGCTGTTCATGCAGGCGCGGCACGCGGCGCTCGCGGTCCTGGCCAAAGCCGGCGACGAGGTGCCAGGGCCCGTCGCGCCGGGGGAGCTGGCGCTGGTGCTCGAGCGCCGGGCGGGGCTGCCCCTCGAGGCGCTCGCCCGCACCTGGGGCGCGCGACCGGCCGCCCTCGAGGCGCGCCTGATCGAGGCCGCGCAGCAACACACCGTGGGAGACGAAGCCTGCCCCGACTGGAACGAGGCCACCGTGCGAGCGAGCGTCGATTTACTGACCGAAGACCAAGGCGAAGCCTGGGCCGAACACCTCATGCAGTGCGAGCCCTGCGCCGTCTGGAGCGAGGCCCTCGAGGAGCGCCTCACGTCGAAGGACGGGCTGCCCTCGAAGGAGCGCGCCTGGGAGCGGGTGCAGGCGGAGCTCGGCCGGCACGCCCGCGACCTGGGGATCCGAGTCGGCGTGCGCTGCACCTACTGCCACGCGGGCCTCCCGCAGCAGGACGCCAGCTTCTGCGCCGCCTGCCTCGCCCCCCACCACCCCGAGTGCTTCGAGGAGCACGGCGCCTGCGCGGCCCCGGCCTGCGGGGGCACCCAGCTGGTCTACCCCCAGCGCCCCAAGGCCGCGCCCCGACGCCGCCGAGGCTGGCCGCTGGTGCTGGCGGCGGGCCTGGTCGGGGGCGCGGCAGCGCTCTCGTCGCAAGCCTGGACGCGCGCGCGCCAGCACGCCGAGGGCCTGGCCGCGACGCAGCTCGCGGCGCGCCCGGTCCCCCTCGACCGACTCGTCCCTGGCGCGAGTCGCGCGACGGTGGAGGCGGTGCTCGGCCTCCCAGAGGGCGTGACCGCGGCCGGCCCGGACGGCGACGAGACCGTGCTCTCCTACTACTCCGTGGGGGCGCGTGTGCACCTCGACCGGGAGCAGCGCCTGATCCAGGCCTCGTTCTTTGGCACCTACGCCTCCGACGAGGCCTTCGACGCCAGCGGGAACCAGTCCATTGGGGGGCCTGTGGGGACCTACCTCCCCTATCGCTGGTCCTACCTGGGCGTCGCCTTCGGCGACCCCGCCACCAAGAGCCTGCTGGCAGCCGCCGTCAACGCGAGCGTCGCTGACGCGGCGGGCGACCACTTCCTCGAGGTGCGTCCGGGCGTGTTCGCGCTGCTGCGCGGCGAAGGCCTGCGCCTGGTCGCGCTGCACGTCGCCCCGAACGTCGTCTCGGACGCCAACGGCAACGTCTACCCGGGGACCTTCGAGCTCGCCCCCGAGCTCGTCGTCCCCCGCGCCGCCGACGACCGCCTGGCGCTCCCTCCCCGCGAAGCGCGCGGCGCGGCGGGCGACGCGCTCCGTGGGGCACGCGAGGGGAGCGCGCTCGAGGCCGTGCTGGGGACGAGCTACTTCGTCGCGCGCGACGGGTCCGAGCTCGCGCGCCTGGAGGTGAGCCGCGCCCCCGACGAGGCGGGCCTGGACCTGATCCTGGACCTGTGGTCCGCGGGGCGAGACGGCCAGCCGTGGTCCTGGCGGCGCGCGGCGGAGCGCGTGGCCTGGGACGGGGGCTTGAGCTCCCTGGACTCCTGGTTCTGCCATGGGCCCGAGGCGGGTGGCCTGGCGCACAACGTGGCCCAGCGCGAGGAGGAGGCGTTTCGCGTTCGCGCGCTCGGCTACGACTTCGGCGCCCCCCTCCCCGCGGCGACCGAGCAGGTCTTCGCCGAGCGGCGCGTCCCCTTCGACGGCCCCGACTTCGACGAGCTCAAGTGTTCGGGGCTGCTGTTCACGACCCTGGTCCTCCCGCGGCTCTCGCGCGGACCGTCTCGGGTCGAGCTCGAGCTCCCTTCGGGGACCCGTGGGACGGTCTACCTCGGCTACGGCGAGCCCGTCGAGCGCCTGAACGGCGCGCCCGCCCGCCGCGCCGCCGAGCACATGGTCGCGAGCCCGGAGGACGGCGGGAGGATCCTGCGCTTGACTCCGGACGCGCGCTCCGTGCGCCTGCTGGGGCTCCGGGCGCAGGCCCTGGACGCGCTCGACGGCGAAGCGGCCTTCGTCGAGCGCCTGCGCGAGGTCCGCGTCCCCGAGAGCCGCGCGTTCTACTGGCCCCTGCGCGAGGGCCCCGCCCCCTGGGAGCTGATCTCGGGCGTCGAGCGAGGGCCCGCCGAGAAGAAGAAGTAGGCCCGGCTACTTCTTGGGGTGCGCGGCCTTGATCGCGTCGAGGTCGTAGTAGCGCCCGCCGGTCAGCTCGGAGATCTCCTTGAGGAAGCGCGCGCCGCCCTTGCTGTTGGAGACCTGCAGGCAGTGCACCTGCACGCGCTGGTAGCGGTTGAGCTTGTCGAGGTGGCGCATGAAGCGCGTCTGGCGCATGAAGCGCCCCTCGTTGGGGCCGCCCTCGGAGAGGAAGAAGATCGTGTCGATCTCGGGGTCCTGCATGCAGAACGCGAGGGTGTCGTAGAGGTTCGAGCGCCCCTTGTGGCTGCCCTGCTTGCCGACCTTCTTCGGGGTCTGCTGGGCGCGCACGAACTCGACGAGCTTGTCGCGGGCGCGCTTGAGCGGGAGCAGCTCGTCGGCGACCCGGTAATACTCGGTCGAGAAGAACACCACGTTGCCCATGACGTCGCCGTCGAGCTGCCCGAGCACGCGGATCAGCTCGCGCTTGCTGAACACCATTTTGCTCGGCGAGTCGGCGTCGTCGCTGTCGAGGGGGTTGTTCATGCCCCCCGAGACGTCCTGGGCGAAGGTCAGGCGCTTGGAGTAGATCGGGATCCCGTGGAAGCGCACCCGGGTGGCGTCGGCGTCGCCGGTCTTGGGGCCCTTGCGCCCGCCGCCCTCGGCCTCGTCGCCCTCGTCGTCGCCGGCCTGGGGCGGCTTGGCCTGGGGCTCGTCCTCCGCGACGGGCGAGTCCTGGGGCACGAAGCCCTCGCGTTGGCTCTGCCACCAGCCGCGCCACATGTCGGCGTTGGCCGCGATCCGCTGCCCGGTGAGGTTCGTGAGCGTCTGCCCGATCCGGTGCTGAGGCAGGCCTTCGGCCTTCTCGAGGCGCGCGATCAGCGCGTCGACCAGCTCCTTGGCCAGGTCGGCGTCGCTCTTGCGGTTGGTCCAGGCCTCGATCGTGTCGAGGGCCGCGAACACGAGCCGCCCGGACCAGGCGCGGGCGCCGCCCTTGAGCTCGGTCTCCAGCAGCAGCTTGGCGCCGCGCAGGGCGGCCTTGCCCTCGATCTTCTGCAGCGCGACGAGCGCCGCGATCTGCACCGGGGGCAGCTTGTGCTCGAGCGCCTCGGTGGCCTCCTGGCGCGCGCCGTCGGGGTCGACCTCGGCCCAGGCGATCAGCGCGTCGCCCTTCACGCGGAAGTCCCGGCTCTTGGAGTAGAGCCGCTCGAGGGGCTTGGCCGACTCCGGATCGCCGATCGCCGCCAGGGCCCACACCGCCTCGAGCTGGGCGAGGGGGTCGTTGGCGGTCAGCCCGCGCTTCTCCAGCAGCTTGCGCGCGGGGGCGAAGCGCGCGGCCGCGAACACCTCGGCGACGCCCGCCGCGACGAAGCCGTCCTTGTCGCCGACGTAGGCCGCCAGCTGCTCGAGCAGGGCCTGGTCGTCGCTGCGCTCGAGGACGGCCTCGAAGGCGCGGTCGCGGACCTCGGCGCTCTTCTCGGCGAAGTAGCCCGCGATCTCCTCGGCCTTGGCCCCCTTGCGGATCGCCTCGACCGCGGCGGAGGCCGCCTCGCTCTGCTTGTTGAGGCTGCGGTCGGGGTCGTAATAGGGGGGGCCGTCGGCCTGGGCGCTGAGGGCGGCAGCGAGGGTGAGCAGGGCGAACGAGTGACGCATGAGAGCCTCCAAGCGCCCCAAACCTAGCAAGCGAGGGGCCGAAGGAGGGGGCGAGAACTTCTCCCCCGGTTGTCCACAACCTTGGGGAATGTCCATAACCTGAGTTTTCCGAGCCGCTTGTGCGCGCGTGCGGCCCAGTTATCCACAGCGGGGTGGATAACTGGGGAGAACGCTCACTCGCCGAGGTAGGCGGCCTTGACCCGAGGGTCGCGGGCGAGCTCGGCGGCGGGCCCGGACATGGTGACGTCGCCCGTCTCCATGACGTAGGCCCGGTGGGCGAGGTCGAGGGCGGCGTGGGCGTTCTGCTCGACGATGAACACGGTGACCCCCTCCTTGGCGTTGAGCTCGCGCACCGTGCGGAAGATCTGCTGGCAAATGATCGGCGCCAGGCCGAGGGAGGGCTCGTCGAGGAGCAGCAGCTTGGGCTGGGCCATGAGCCCGCGCGCGATCGCGAGCATTTGCTGCTCGCCTCCCGAGAGGCTCCCGCCGCGCTGGTTCTTGCGCTGCTCGAGGATCGGGAACATGGCGTACATCCGCTGCACGTCGCGCTGGATCCCGGCCTTGTCGTTGCGCAGGAAGGCGCCCATTTCCAGGTTCTCGAGCACGGTCAGCTCGCTGAACAGGCGGCGCCCCTCGGGCACGTGGATCACGCCGCGGCGCACGGTCTCCTGGATCCCGCGGCCGCTGGTGCGCTCGCCCTTGAAGCGGACCTCGCCCTTGCGGGCCTTGACCACGTTGGAGATCACGTTGAGGGTCGTGGTCTTGCCGGCGCCGTTGGCCCCGATCAGGGCCACGATCTCGCCCTCGTGGACCTTGAGCGAGACCCCGTGCAGGACCTCCATGGCCCCGAACCCGGCCACGACCCCGTCGAGCTCGAGCAGGACGTCTCCGGTCGGCGGGAGCTGCCTCGTGGGCTTCACGGCCTGCTGCGCCGCCTGGGGGGCCGCGGTGGCCCCGGAGCCCGACGGCGGCTGGCTGGCCTGGGCCGAGGTCGCCCCGGAGTCGGCGGGGCCGCGCGCCGTGGCCCCCGAGTCCGAGGCGGGCTGAACGGCGGGGCCG
>JAGQRJ010000143.1 GCA_020425635.1 Planctomycetota bacterium
CGCCCGCCCCGGAGCCCGGGCTCCTTGGGGGGCCGGAGCCCGAGGAGCCCCCGCCCCCGGTAGAGCCCGAACCGTCGGAGCCCGAGGCCCCCGTCGAGCCGCCGGTCGAGGTCGAGCCGGTCGAGCCCCCCGTCGAGGCCGAGCCGGCCGAAGCCCCGGTCGCGGTCCTCGCCGAGCCCGACCCTGCGCCCGTCGCTCCCCAGGAGGCCCCGGAACCCCCTGCTCCCGCGCCCCCCACCGAGGCGCTCTACGCGGTCGTGCGCGAGGCCGAGGCGCTCAACCTGCGCTCGGGCCCCGGGACCTCGTTCGGCGTGGTCCGCGTCGCGAAGCTGGGCGAGTGGCTGCGCGCGAGCGGCGAAGTTCGCTCGGGGTGGCAGGAGCTGGAGCTCGCGGACGGTCGCCGAGCGTGGGGCTCGAGCCGGTTCCTCGAGCTCAAGCGCGTGCCCCTCGCCGTCGACGCCTCGCGTCCCGAGCTCGACACCGGCGAGGGTGACGCGCAGCGCTTCCCGACGCTCGCTGCCCACGACCACGAGACCGAGTGGTACGAGCGCGCGTTCGAGATCAACCGACTCGTCGACGGCGCGCTCACCGCGCACGTGCTCAGCGGGTTGCGCCTCGCGCTCAAGGATCCCCGGCCGCTCAACCGCGCCTTCGCGCTGCGCGGGCTGCGCCGCTATCCCCGGGAGCTCCTGCTCGGGGTCGGCTCGCAGGGCCTGGTGGAGGGCCTGATCGAGCAGCTGAGCGAGGTGCATGAGGCCTTCGTCCCCAAGGTCGCCGCGGAGCTGCTCGGCCGCCTCGCCGGCGACGACGAGGCCCGCGACGCCGAGGGCTGGCAGACCTGGTGGCGCGAACACGGCGAGGCCGAGGCCCGTGAGCTGGCGCGGGGGCCGCTGCCGGTGCCTGCGGCGCTCGCGGCGGACGGCGGGACCCGGGTGCGAGAGCTGAGCGGCGCCGTGAGTCGCGTGCGCAAGCAAGGCCTCGACGTGGTGTTCCTCCTCGACGTGACCAAGAGCATGGGCGAGGAGTTGCGGACCGTGAAGTCGCAGGTGCGGGAGATCGTCTCGCTGCTCTCCCTGCTCCTCGACACGAAGAAGGTGCGCCTGGGGTTCGTGGCCTACGGCGACGAGGTGGTCGACTGGCAGTATTTGATTCCCCCCGCGCGCTTCCCCGAGCGCCTCGACGAGGTGCAGATCTTCGACGACCCCAAGGACGCGACGATCGAGGAGGGGATCTCGGTGGCCCTCCGCGCGACCTTCGACAAGCGCATGCGCTGGGGCAAGTCGAAGCGCCGACGCGTGGTGCTCCTCCTCGCGGACGCGCCGCCCCTCGACCCCGACCTCTGCCGGCAGATCGTGCAGGCGGCCGCGCGCCAGGACTTCGTGCTCAGCTCGCTGATCGCGGAGCCCCCCGACTACGCCAAGCACAAGCCCGCCGACGCGATCCTCACCGAGCTCGCCAAGCTCGGCGGGGGCGAGGTCGCGCCGCTCAGCTCGCCGGAGGAGCTGCTCGTGCACATCCTGACCCTCGCCTTCGGCCCCGACTACGTTCAGGACCTGAGGCTCCTCGTGCGCGCCTACCGCGACGTGCGCCCGCAGCGGGTCGAGTGAGGGAGGCGCCCGCGTGTCCGCGACCGTGATCCTGGTGTGCAGCGGGGACCCGACGCCGCCGGTGCAGGCCGCCGTCGGCCGCTACGCGCTGTGGTTCCAGCGGGCCGCCCCCGCGGTGGTGTTCGGCTTCGCCGACCTGCGCGAGCCCGACGCGGAGCTCCCCGCCGCCGACGCCTACGTGTTCATGGGCTCGCCGAACGCGGTCTACGACCCGCACCCCTGGCGGCCCCGGGCGCTGGAGGCGGCGCGCCAGGCCCTCGACTCGGGGGCGCCGGCCCTCGGGGTGTGCTTCGGGCACCAGCTGTTCTGCGAGGCGCTCGGCGGGCGCGTCGCGCGCAACGAGCGGGTCGAGGTCGGGACGATCGAGGTCGCCCTCGACCCAGCCGCCGCCGCCGACCCGCTGCTCACCCCCTTCGCCGGCACCCTGCGGGTCAACGCCAGCCACGACGACACCGTCGTCGAGCTCCCCGCGAGCGCGCGTCCACAGATCCTCGGGACATCCAGCCGCGACCGGCACCAGGTCCTGCGCTGGGGGGAGCGGGCCTGGTCGGTGCAGTTCCACCCGGAAATGCGCGCGCGGGAGACCGCGCTCTCGATTCGCTGGCGCGCGCCGCGCCTCGAGGCCGAAGGCGAGGACCCGGCGGAGGTCCTCGCGCGCCTCGACGACGGCCTCGACGGCCGCCGCCTGCTGCACCGCTTCCTGCACCTGGCGGGGGTCCCCGGCGCCGAACAGGAGTAGGCACGTGCCCGGCCGGCCAGGGCGCTCCCTAAACGAAATTTAACCTGCCTAATGCTTGCATTGACCGCCACCAGGCTGGGAAATGGGCAAACTGCGAGCGCCTCCCATGACCGAACCCTCCGTGCCCCCTGCCTCGTCGCCCGCGCCGGACTCCGCCTACGGTCCCCCCACCGGCGAGATCAACTGGCGCCGGGCCGGGATCTCTTGCGGGATCGGCGCGGGGATCGTGCTCGTGTGCGTGATCCTGGCGGGCTTCATGATCCGCTCGCGTCCTGAGGCCCCGCGGCGCCCCCGCGTGGCGCGCCAGGCCGCCGCGGAGGTGGTGACCCTCAAGCCGCTCTCCATGACCCCGCGCGTCGTGGGCCTGGGTCGGCTGCGCGCGAAGCGCAGCGTGGCGCTCAGCGCGCAGGTCGGGGGCGAGGTCGTGGAGCTGCACCCCGAGCTCGAGGACGGCAACGTGCTCGCCGCGGGGACGGTGATCGCCCGGCTCGACGACCGCGACATCCAGCAGGAGCTCGCCCAGGTGCGCGCCCAGATCGACGCCCAGCGGGCGGACTTGGACTCGCTGCGGATCGAGCGCGAGACCTCGGAGCGCCGGATCGCCGCCGCCCAGCGGCTGCTGGAGATCGCGCGCGGAGAGCTCGCGCGCTTGCTCGACATGGAGGGCAGCGGCGTCGGCACCCCACAGAACGTCGACGCGGCGCGGCGGGCGCTGGTGCAGAGCGAAGACGCCCTGATCGGGCTCGAAGCCAGCCAACGCCAGCTGGGGCCCCGCGAGGCCCGCGCCCAGGCGACCCTGGCCGAGGCCCAGTCGCGGCTCAAGACCCTCGAGCTGCGCCTCGAGCGCACTCGGATCGTGCTGCCCTTCGCGGGCATGGTTACCGACGTCGGCGTCGAGCTGCACCAGCTCGTCTCGGCACCCCAGGTGGTGTGCCGCCTGCTGCAGATCGACCAGCTCGAGCTTCCGGTGAGCTTGACCCTCGCGGACGCCTCGCTGCTCGCGCCCGGCTTGCAGCCGGGGCGCACCCAGGCCTTGGTCTCGCGCACGGTCAACGGGCGCCGCAGCGAGTGGGCCGCGAACCTCTCGCGCTTCGAGCCCGTCGACCCCGACACCCAGACGATCACGGCCGTGCTCGTGCTCGAGCCGCGCGAGGACGAGCCCGGCCTCACGCCAGGGTTGTTCTGCGAGGTGCACCTCAGCGGACCGCCCCTCGAGCCCGCGATCGTGCTCCCGCGCTCGGCGGTGCAGGAGCGCAGCCGGGTCTACCTGGTCGAGGACGGCGTGCTCAGGATCGTCCCGATCGAGGTCGGGGCGCAGGTCGGTGACTGGCTCGAGGTCCGCGCCGGGCTCTCCGCAGGGCAGGAGGTCGTGATCTCGGCCCTCGACGGCGCCCTCGACGGCACCGCGGTCGAGGTCACCCGGACGGTGGAGCCCCGCGTCCCATGAACTCCCTGCTGAACATGGCCACGCGGAGCCCGGTCTTCGCGAACCTGCTGATGCTCGTGCTCGTGCTGGCCGGCGTCTCGAGCGTGCTCACCCTCCGCCGCGAGACCTTCCCAGAGTTCTCCTTCGACAAGATCACGGTCAGCGTGCCCTTCCCCGGGGCGAGCCCCGACGACGTCGAAGAGGGGATCACGATCAAGATCGAAGAGGCGGTGCGGACCCTCGAGGGGGTGCGCAAGGTCGAGAGCGTCTCGAGCGAGGGCATGGGCCGCGTGACCGTGGAGGTCGACCCGGACCAGCGCGACCCGCGGGACGTGCTCACCGACGTGCGCAACGAGGTCGCGCGCCTCGACACCTTCCCCGAAGACGCCGAGGTCCCGATTATCGAGCTCCTCGTCAACCGGAGCGAAGTGGTCAAGCTCGTGCTGGCCGCGGACATCGACGAGGAGGCGCTCTACGAGCTCGCCAAGGACGTCGAGCAAGACCTGCTCTCGCTGCCGCAGATCAGCGAGGTCAAGCTCGGCGGGACCCGCGACCGCGAGCTGCAGATCGCGGTCAGCGAGCACGGCCTCCAGGAGCGGAACCTGAGCTTCGAGCAGGTCGCCGCCGCGGTCCGGCGGCGGAGCCTCGACCTGCCCCTGGGCAAGCTGCGCGGCGACTCGGAGGAGCTCCTGCTGCGGGTCAGCGGACAGCTCGAGCGCGGGCGCGAGTTCGCCGAGATCCCGATCGTGACCCGCCCCGACGGGACCCAGGTCTTGCTGCGCGACGTCGCCACGATCAGCGACGGGTTCGTCGAAGACGAGCTGCGTTTCACCCTCGACGGCCACCCCGCGATCACCATCAGCGCCCTGCGCACGGGCTCGGTCGACACCCTCAAGGCCGCCGACGCGGTGCGGACCTACGTCGACGAGGCGCAGCCTTTCCTCGCCGAGGGCGTGCGGCTCGAGGTGTGGAGCGACAACTCGGTCATGGTCGTCGACCGCCTGGGCCTGATGGCCAAGAACGGGCTCCAGGGGCTGGCCTTGGTGTTCGTCGTCTTGCTCGTGTTCCTCGGCCCGCGGCTCTCGTTCTGGGTCGCGCTGGGGCTCCCGGTGGCGTTCCTCGCCGCGCTGTTCTTGCTCGAGCAGTTCGGGGGGAGCCTGAACATGATCAGCAGCTTCGCGTTGATCATGGTGCTCGGGATCCTGGTCGACGACGCGATCGTCGTCGGCGAGAACATCGCGCGCTCGCTGCGCGACGGCGGCTACACCATGGACGCCGCGGTCAAGGGGCTGCTCGAGGTCTCCTCGCCGGTGATCGCGTCGGTGACCACCACGATCGTGGCCTTCCTCCCGCTGATGTACATCGACGGCACGATCGGGAAGTTCATGGGGATCATGCCCGTCGCGGTGATCGCCTGCCTGCTGGCGTCCCTGGTCGAGAGCCTGTTCATCCTGCCCAGCCACCTCGCCCACGGCCACGCGCCTCGCCGGGAGTCCTTGATCAGCCGGATTCAGCAACGGGTGGATCGCCTGGTCGACGACTTCGTCGCTTATCGCTACGGTCCGGCGGTCGACTGGGCCCTGCGTTGGCGCTACCCCGTCGTGATCGGCTGCGGCGGGTTCCTGATCCTGGTCGTGGGGATCGTCGGCAGCGGGCGTCCTGGCTTCGTGTTCTTCCCGCGTCTGGACTCGGAGTCGGTGACGGCCACCGTGACCATGCCCGCGGGCACCTCCCTCGAGGTCACCGGGGCGGCCGCCGCGCAGCTCGAGGGCGCGGTCGCGCGCCTGCGCAGCGAGCTGCCGATCGCGGACGACGGGGGCCCGATCGTGCGCCGCTGCCTCGTGGAGCGCGGGAGCGGCGGCGCCAACGTCGCGGTGGTGCGCCTCGAGCTCTGCCGCAGCCAGTTCCGCGAGATGACCTCGCTGCAGCTGATCGGGCGCTGGAAGGAGTTCGCCGGCGAGATCCCGCTGGCTCGCTCGGTGCTCTACTCGGGGAGCAACCACGGTCCGCGGGGCTCTCCGATCGAGCTCCGCTTGCTGACCCAGGACGTGGAGGCCGCCGCGGCCGCCGCCGCGGACCTGCGCGAGGCGCTGGCCGAGCGCGCGGGCGTGTTCAACGTCGACGACAACCTCGACCCCGGCAAGCGCGAGCTGCGGCTCGCGCTCAAGCCCCAGGCCGCGAGCCTGGGGTTCACGCTCCAGGACCTCGCCGCCCAGGTCTCCGCGGGGTTCACCGGCACGAAGGTGCGCACGGTGCAGCGCGGCCGCGACGAGGTCGAGGTCCGCCTGCGCTACGACCGGATCCTGCGCGACAGCCTGCAGCGTCTCGACCGCCTCCAGGTCCGCGCGGCGTCGGGTGCGCTGGTCCCCCTGAGCTGGGTGGCGCAGATCCAGCGCGGGCGCTCGGTCAACCAGGCGGAGCGCCTCGACGGACGACGCGTGGTCAAGATCACCGCCGACGTCGACGACAGCGTGACCAAGGCCACCGACGTGGTCCGGGCGCTCCAGCAGGACGTGCTCCCCAAGCTGCACGAGCGCTTCCCCAGAGTCGAGATCGAGTTCGGTGGGGCCTCCGAGCAGCAGGCAGAGACCTTGACCAGCATGCTCGTCGGCTTCCTGCTCGCGCTGGTCGGGATCTACGCGATCCTCTCGCTCCTGTTCGGGAGCTACATTCAGCCGATCATCATCATGTTCCTGATCCCGGTGGGCTTCGCCGGGGCGGTCCTGGGGCACGTGGTCGTGGGGATCCCGATCCAGATTTTCAGCCTGTTCGGCATGGTCGGCCTGACCGGGATCGTGGTGAACGACGCGCTGGTGCTGATCGACTTCGTCAACCGCGCGCGCAAGCAGGGCATGAGCCCGCTGCAGGCGGCCCGCGCGGCTGGCCGCATTCGCTTCCGCGCGGTGTTCCTGACCACCGTCACCACCGTCGCGGGCCTGCTCCCGCTGCTGCTCGAGACGAGCCTCACGGCCAAGTTCCTGATCCCCATGGCGATCTCGATCGCGGCCGGGGTCACCACCGCCACGATCTTGACCTTGTTCGTGGTGCCCTGCCTCTACGCGATCGTCGAGGACGTCCGCGCGTTCTACTTCCCGCCTCCAGGTGACGACCGGGCGTCCGCGGCCGACCCGACGCCGGCCGACGGCGCGTAGCCGAAGCAGATTCCGTCGATCCCGACGGGGCCTGGAGGGTATGCTGAGGGGCCGCGCAGTGACCTCCCTGTGGAGGAGTCCCATGGTCCGCTCCGTTTGCCTCTCGCTCCTCGTGTTCGCCGCCGCCGGCGCCCAGGCCCAAGACGCCTGGCGCGCGGAGGTCGACGCGCTGCTCGACCGCTGGGCCGAAGGCGCGAGTGATCGTCGCCTCGAGCGCGCCCACGAGATCCTGGTCTCGCACCTCGTGCGCGTTCCCGACGACCCCGAGGCGCGGCTGGAGCTCAGCCGTCTCGAGCTGGCCCAGGACAAGTTCCGCGCCGCGATCACGGCGGCCGACCTGGCGCTGGAGCGCTTCCAGGCCACCGAGCGCGGCGCCAACTTCGAGGGGCAAGCCCTGGCGGTGTCGCTGCTGGCTGCGCGCTACCTGGTCCACGAACAGCTCGACGGCCTGGAGCAAGGCGAGGACGCCGCGCGCTACCTCGAGCAGCAGAGCGCCGCCCTCGAGGGCAGGCGCATGGCCCTCACCAAGGTCCTCGGCAGCGAGGAGGCTGCGACCGAGGCCCTCGCGAGGGAGGTCCGGCGCCGTCAAACCCTCCAGACCCTCGACCTGCTCGGCGGCGTTCCGCGGCCCCTGGGCACGGAGGACATCGACGGCAAAGCGGTGGACCTGACGCGCTACCGGGGGCAGGTGCTCTTGATCGTGTTCTGGTCGAGCACCCCCGTGGACTGCGCCGCGCAGCTGCGCGAGATCGAGGCCGTGCGCGAGGCCCACGCCGAGGCGGGGTTGAGCGTGCTCGGAATCAACCTCGACCCCGCCCGAGAGACCATGGACGCGGTGATCGAGGCCCTCGGCCTCGAGTGGCGCCACGTCTATGGGGGCAAAGGCCTGACCAGCCCGGACGCGCAGGCGTGGGGGGTCAAGCAGGTCCCCAGCGGGGTGCTCCTCGACGCGGGTGGACGGATCCGCTACGTGAACCCCTGGGGGGCCGACCTCGAGGCCAAGGTTCAGGACCTGCTGCAGCGCCGCGACGGGGGGCGCTAGTGTCCGCTCCTGGCGACGATCCCCCCGCCGACTTCGAGGCGCTCTACGCCCAGGCCGAGCGCCTGGGCAAGCTCGTCGAGGGGACCCTCGAGCGGGCGCTCGCGCGGGGGCTGCACTCGGCGGAGGACCTCGGCGGGAAGCTCGACCACCTGCGGCTGCGGCTCGAGGACGCGCTCGCGCGCGCCCACGCGAAGCTCTCGGCATCCGACGACGCCTCCCCCGAGGCCTGAGCGCGGGCGGGCGCCTCGTCCCTTTGAGGCTCAGGGCCCTTGGTGTAGGGTGAGCGCCCACCGGAGCAGAGGACGCCGCCATGAAGGGCATGACCCCAGGAAAGCCGATCTACACGGTCAAAGACGTCGCCCGCAAGTTCGGCGACCGTCAAGTGCTGAAGAACATCACCTTCAGCCTCTACCCCGGCGACCGGGTCGGGATCGTGGGCGTCAACGGCTGCGGCAAGTCGACCCTGATGAAGATCCTCGGCGGCGAGGACAAAGAGTTCGACGGGATCTGCGTGCCCGTGAAGGGGCTGTCGGTGGGCTACGTGCCCCAGGAGCCCGAGCTCGACTGGGACAAGACCGTGCGCGAGAACGTCGAGGACGGCGTGCGTCACGTGCGCGAGGTGCTCGCCCGGCTCGAGACCGTCTACGGCCTCTACGCGGACCCGGACTACGCGGAGGGCGAGAAGCTCGAGAAGCTCATGGCCGAGCAGGCGGACCTCGAGGCGCTGGTCGAGGTCTACGACGCGCACACGATCGACAGCCAGATCGAGATCCAGATGAGCAAGCTGCAGCTCCCGCCCCCCGACCGGGTGTGCCGCACGCTCTCGGGCGGCGAGCGACGCCGGGTCTCGATCTGCAAGACGCTGCTCTCCAAGCCCGATCTGTTGATCATGGACGAGCCGACCAACCACCTCGACGCCGAGACGATCATGTGGCTCGAGGACTACCTCGCCAAGTACCCCGGCTCGTACATCCTCGTGACCCATGACCGCTACTTCCTCGATCGCGTGGCCACGCGCATGCTCGAGATCGACAAGGGCCTGCTGCGCTCGTACGAGGGCAACTACTCCGACTACCTCGAGCAGAAGGGCAAGCAGAAGGAGATCCAGGACCGCACGGACGCGAACCTGCTCAAGGCGCTCAAGCGCGAGCTGGAGTGGATCCGTCAGACCCCGGCCGGCCGCCGCAAGAAGGCCAAGGCGCGGATCACCGCCTTCCACGAGCTCGAGGAGGAGGCGGCCAACATCGACCGCCCGCTCGAGATGGAGCTGCGCCTGCCCTTTGGGCCGCGGCTCGGCGACAAGGTGATCAACGTCGAACACCTGGGCAAGAGCTACGGCGACAAGGTCCTGTTCAAGGACCTGAGCTTCGAGATCCCGCCTGGCGCGATCCTGGGGATCACCGGGGCCAACGGCCTGGGCAAGTCGACCCTGATCAAGATCATCACCGGCCAGGAGACCCCCGATTCGGGGGAGGTCGTGATCGGACAGAACACCAAGATCTGCTACGTCGACCAGACCCGCGAGACCCTCGACCCGAGCAAGACCGTCTACGAGGAGGTCTCGGGGGGCAGCGAGTTCATCCTCTACGGCGACAAGCAGCTCTCGATTCGCCACTACCTGGCGAAGTTCCTCTTCTCGGGGAGCATTCAGCAGACCCCGGTCGGCAAGCTCTCGGGCGGCGAACGCAACCGCGTGCAGCTGGCGAAGTTCCTCAGCAAGGCGTCGAACGTCGTGATCCTGGACGAGCCGACCAACGACCTCGACTTGATCACGCTGCGCGTGCTCGAGGAGGCGCTCTTGAGCTTCCCAGGCTGCGGGATCGTGATCACCCACGACCGCTACTTCCTCGACCGCGTCGCCACGCACATCCTCGCGTTCGAGGGCAACCAAGAGATCTACTTCTGCTACGGCTCCTGGGACACCTACAAGGAGCGTCGGCAAAAGGGAGAGCTCGGCAACCGCAACTGAATCAGGAGGCCGACCATGGCCGTCGCCCGCGTAACCGAGATCGTCGCCTCCTCCGAGGTCAGCTTCGACGACGCCGTCCGCCAGGCCGTCGACCGCGCGGGGCGCACCCTGCGCGGCATGACCGGGCTCAAGATCCTCGAGCAGAAGGCCAAGATCGAGGAGGGCAAGATCGTCGAGTTCCGCGTGCACGCCTCGATCACCTTCGTCCTGGACGATTGATCGTCGCGCGCTGCTGAGCCCGCGGGATCCTTTGGGTGCCTCGGCTCCGTCTGCGCAGCCGACCCAGGCGCGACAACAGCTTACGAGGGTCTGGGAACCCCGCCCCGTCGGCGCGCGTCTGATACGTTCGCGTCCAACGGAGGGTCCCATGCGCCGTCGCGCCCTGCTCAGCTTCCCGCTCCTGCTCGTCTGTGGACTGTTCGTCCAGGGGCAGGAGTCGCCTCCCACCCCTGGGCCCAAGCCGCTGAAGTCGGTCTTGGACGAGCTCCCAGACGCCGTGAAGCTGACCCTCCGCACCGGGAGCGAAGACGCCCCCGCGGTCCCCGCGCGGATCCCGGGCGGAGAGCCGAGCGTGCTGGACCCCGGCGCGGCCAAGGCGCTGCTCGACCGCCTGCCCGCGCTCCCGGCCGACGGCGCGCAGAGCTTCGCCAAGCGCGAGGGTCCGCCGCCCCCGGAGCGGGCCGGCGCCACGGTGGAGCAGCCCTTCCCCCCGCCCTACGTCGCCCCGACCCCCGACCCCACCGGGCCCCAGCAGCCGCTGAGGGTGCTGCGCTTCCAGCCCGAGGGCGAAGTGCCCCTCGTGCCCCGGCTCTCGCTGACCTTCTCCGCGCCGATGGTCGCGGTCGGCTCCCTCGACGACCTCGCCCAGGAGGCGGTTCCCGTGCGCCTCGAGCCCCAGCCGCCCGGCAGCTGGCGCTGGATCGGCACCCAGACCCTCGTGTTCGAGCCTGAGGGCGAGCGCTTCCCCATGGCGACCGACTACCGGGTCAGCGTCCCCGAGGGAGTCCGCGCCGCCGGCGGCGAGGCCCTGCTCGAGGGTGTGGAGTTCGGCTTCTCCACCCCGCCGCTGCGCCTGGTGAGCGGGCTCCCTTCGGGGACCGCTGGACTCGAGCCGACGATCGCCTTGAGCTTCGATCAGCGCGTCGACGCGCAGGCCCTCGCGCCCTCGCTCCAGCTCCTCGTCGCCGGAGAGGCGGTGCCCTTTCGTCTGGCCACCGCGGAGGAGGCGGCGCCTCTCGGGCTCGACCCGGCGCGCAGCGTCTGTTTGCGCCCGACCGCGGCGCTCCCCAACGCCGTGTCCGTGCAGGTGCAGGTCTCCCAGGGCGCGGCCTCGGCCGAAGGCCCGCGCCTGAGCTCCGCGGCCCAGACCCACGGCTTTCGCACCTTCGGTCCGCTCGAGGTCGTGCGCCACGAGTCGGGGCACCGCGGACGCTGCCCGCCGGGCAGCCCATTCCGTGTCTACTTCAACAACTCCCTCGACACCGCCTCGGTCACCGAAGAGCTCGTGCGCTGTGAGCCCGAGATCCCTGGGCTCACGGTTAGGGCCTACGGCAATCAACTGATCCTTCAGGGCCAGACCCGGGCCAAGACGCGCTACGCGGTGACCCTGGACAGCCAGTTCGGCGACGTCTTCGGACAGACCCTCGGCGCGCCGCAGACGCTGAGCTTCCAGACCACGGAGCCCGAGCCCCGCCTCGCCGGGGACTGGAGCCAGGTCATGGTGCTCGACCCGGCCGGGAAGCCCGAGTTTCGCGTGCGCACCATCGCGATCCGCAAGCTCAAGCTGCGCATGACCCGCGTCGATCCCGCGGCCGGCGACTGGGCGGGGGCCGAGCAGTGGCGACGCGCGCTGAACCGCCGCGACGGACGGCGGTCGCCCATGCCAGGGACCGTCGTCCTGGACGAGGTGCGCGAGCTACCCGGCGACGGCCTGGGCTGGGTGGAGACCACGATCGACCTGAGCCCCGCCCTCGAAGACGGGCTGGGGCACGTCCTCCTGCAGGTGGAATCGGCCGACCCCGACGGGACCCGTGGCTGGCGGCAGCGCCTGACCCCCTGGATCCAGGCGACCCGCCTCGGGGTCGACGTGGAGAGCGGCTACGAGCAGGCGCTGGTGTGGGTGACCCAGCTCAGCGACGGCGCCCCGATCTCGGGGGCCGAAGTCCGCCTCCTCGAGCGCACGGCGACCACCGACGCCCGTGGCCTCGCCGAGCTGCCCCTCGGGTCCCAGGCCCAGCTCGTGCTCGCGCGCAAGGGCGACGACGTCGCAGTGCTTCCGGGCTACTGGCAGCGCAACGCCCAGGGCCCGCAGCTGCGCTGGTTCACCTTCGACGACCGACACCTCTACCGGACCAACGAGCAGGTGCGGATCAAGGGTTGGGTCCGACGCTACGACCCGCGCCAGGGCGGGGACCTCGCGCCTCTGGGGAACGCCTCGCCGCAGCGCGACTACATCGTGCACGACCCGCGGGGTCGCGAACTCACGCGGGGCGAGCTCGAGTTCGACGCCTTCGGGGGCTTCGACCTCACGATCGACATCCCCGACGACGCGAACGTGGGCTGGGCCAACGTGCGCTTCGCAGGCGGACACGCCCACAGCTTCCAAATCGCCGAGTTCCGCCGCCCCGAGTTCGAGGTCAAGGTCGCCCCGCAGAGCGGCGGACCCCACCTCGCCGGCGAACCGCTGCGCTTCACCGCCCAGGCGAGCTACTTCGCGGGGGGTGGGCTCCCCGGGGCCGAGCTGGGCTGGAGCGTGAAGGCTACGCAGGGCAGCTTCAGTCCCCCCAACTGCGACGGGTTCCGCTTCGGGCGTTACCGACCCTGGTGGGCCTACTACGGGCCCCAAGGGGAGCTCTACACCCAGCAGCAGTTCGCGGCGCAGACCGACGGCCGCGGCAAGCACACCCTCGACGTGAGCCTCGACTCCCTGCCCGGGATCGGGCCGGTGTCCCTCAGCGCCGAAGCCTCCGTGCAGGACGTCAACCGCCAGAGCTGGAGCGGTTCGTCGACCGTCCTCGTGCACCCGGCGCGGCTCTACGTCGGCGTTCGTCCCGCACTGCCCTACGTCCCCGCCGGAAAGCCGCTGGCGGTCGACACCCTGACCGTGGACCTCGACGGGGCGCACGTCGCCGAGCGCCCCGTGGTGGTGACCTTCGAGCGCCTCGAGTGGACCTGGGAGCGCGGAGCGAGCAAGGAGGTCGTCGCCGAGCAGCACTCCGTCGAGCTGACCTCCGCGACCGACCCGGTGCAGGCCCAGGTCGAGAAGCCCCGTGGCGGGCTGTGGCGCGTGGTCGCCGCCGTGACCGACCCCGAAGGTCGCGTCAACCGCACGACCCTCCAGGTCTGGGTGGCCGGCGGGAAGGCCCCCGCGACTCAGCGCGTGGACGAGGAGCAGGTCACCCTGATCCCTGACCAGGAGCACTACGCGGCCGGCGACGTGGCGAAGGTGCTCCTCGTGGCGCCCTTCACCCCGGCCGAGGTGCTCGTGACCACGCGCCGGTCCGGGATCCTGACCGAGGAGGTGCGGCACTTGACCACGCCCACGGCGGTGCTCGAGGTGCCCCTCGAGGAGGGGCACGTCCCCGGCGTGACCCTGCACGTCGCCCTCGTCGGACAGGCCCCCCGCGCCGGCGCGACGGACGGCGGGCCGACGCGCCCTGCCTTCGCGTCGGGCCAGGTGCTGCTCGGCGTGCCCCCGACCCAACGCGCGCTGACGCTCGGCGTGACCCCCGCAGCCAAGGAGCTCGCGCCTGGCTCTCGAACCTCGGTCGAGGTCGAGGTTCGCGGCCCGTCGGGTGAGCCGCTCCCCGGGGCGCAGGTCGCCGTGTGCGTGGTCGACGAGGCCGTGCTCTTCCTCGCCGGCTACACGCATCCCGACCCACTTTCGGCGTTCTACAGCGCACGTGACCCCGGGGTCCAGGACCTGCGCTCACGACACATGCTGCGGCTGCAGCGACTCGAGAAGGAGCGAGCCAAGGGCGAAGAGCAATCGCTGAACCTCGACGAGGAGAGCGACGACGCCGGCATGGCCATGGAGGGCGGGGCGGCTCCTGGGGCGCTCATGGCCAAGCGTGGCGGAGGCGGCGGCTGGGGCGGCGCGCCGCCGATCGCGCTGCGCAAGGACCTCAGCGCGCTCGCCGTGTTCGCGCCCGCTGTGACGACCGGCCCAGACGGCAAGGCGAGGGTCGACTTCAAGCTCCCGGACTCGCTGACCCGCTACCGGATCGTGGCCATGGCTGCGGACGCAGGGAACGCCTTCGGCAAGGGCGAGTCGACCCTGACTGCGCGCCTGCCGCTGATGGTCCGACCGTCGGCGCCGCGCTTCCTGAACTTCGGCGACCGCTGCGAGCTCCCCGTCGTGGTGCAGAACCAGACCGACGGGCCGCTCGAGGTCCAGGTCGCTCTGCGGGCGACGAACCTCAGCGTGGAGGGCGGCGCCCTGCGCGTAGCGGTCCCTGCGCGGGACCGGGTCGAGGTCCGCTTCCCCGTGGCCGCGGCCCAGGCGGGGACCGCGCGGGTGCAGGTCGTGGCCAGCGCGGGCGAAGCGGTCGACGCCCAGGAGCTGAGCTTCCCGGTGTGGACGCCGGCCACCAGCGAGGCGTTCGCGACCTACGGTGTGATCGACGAGGGGGGACTCGTTCAACCGGTGCAGCCCCCCAGCGAGGTCTGGACCCAGTTCGGCGGGCTCGAGGTCACGACCTCGTCGACGGCGCTGCAGTCGTTGACCGACGCGGTGATCTACCTGGTCGACTACCCCTACGGCTGCGCCGAACAGATCGCCTCGCGGGTGATCGCGCTGGCCGCGCTGCGCGACGTGCTCGCAGCCTTCGACGCCGAGGGATTGCCCTCGGCCGAGGCGCTGCAAGCCAGCGTAGGTCGAGACCTCGCGCGGCTCGCCGAGCTGCAGAGCGGCGACGGAGGCTGGGGCTTCTGGAGCGCCGCGGATCGCAGCTGGCCCTACCTCACGATCCACGTGACCCACGCGCTGCACCTCGCGCAAGCCAAGGGCTACGCAGTCGACGCGCGGGCGCTGCAGCGTGGGCACGTCTATCTGCAGCAGATCGAAGAGCACATTCCGAGCACCTACTCTCAGGAGTCGAAGTGGGCGCTGCGGGCCTACGCCCTGAACGTGCGCCAGAAGCTCGAGGACCCCGACGTCGCTGAAGCCAAGCGCCTGCTGGAGGAGGCCGGCGTGAACGGGCTCTCGCTCGAGGCCCTGGGCTGGATCTACCCGCTGCTGCGCGAGTCGAGCGAAGGTCAGGCGATCCGCCGGGCGTTCAGCAACGAGCTGAGCGAGACCGCGGGGGCCGCGCACTTCGTGACCTCGTATGAAGACGGTGCGCACGTGCTCCTGCACTCGGCCCGGCGGGTCGACGGGATCGTGCTCGAGGCGCTGCTCGCCGATCCCCAGGAGGTCAAAGGCGAGCTCGCGCCGAAGCTGGTGGCGGGGTTGCTCGCGCACAAGACGCAGGGGCGCTGGTACAACACCCAGGAGAACGCCTTCGTACTCCTCGCCCTCGAGCGCTACTTTCACGCCGCGGAGGGCGTCGAGCCCGACTTCGTCGCCCGAGCCTGGTTGGGCGACGCGTTCGCGGGCGAGCACGCCTTTCGCGGGCGCACGACGGAGCGGGCGCGGATCGACGTGCCCATGAGCTGGCTGCAAGAGGCCGGCGCGGCCGATCTGGTGCTCGCCAAAGACGGCCCTGGACGGCTCTACTACCGGATCGGCTTGCGCTACGCCCCCCGCGACCTCGCCCTCGAAGCGCGCAGCGCGGGCTTCACGGTCGAGCGCCGCTACGAGGCCGTCGACGACCCCGCCGACGTGACCCACGAGCCCGACGGCTCGTGGACCTTCAAGGCCGGCGCGCGGGTCCGTGTCCAGCTGTCCCTGGTTGCCCCGACCCGGCGCTACCACGTGGCGCTCGTCGACCCCCTCCCCGCGGGGCTCGAGCCGATCGATCCAGGCCTCCCCGCCATGGGCAGCCTCCCGGTGGACCCGGACAGCCCCGCGCGGGGCGGGTGCTGGTGGTGGAGCCGAACCTGGTACGAGCACTCGGGCCTCCGCGACGAGCGCGCCGAGGCCTTCACCTCGCTCTTGTGGGCAGGCGTCCACACCTACAGCTACGTGACCCGCGCGACGACCCCCGGGGAGTTCGTCGTGCCCCCCGCCAAGGCCGAGGAGATGTATGCGCCCGAGACCTTTGGCCGTACGGCGACCGACCGGGTGACCGTGCGCTAGCCCACAAAGCTCACCACGAAGTGGTGAGAAGTGCGGGCTAGCTCGGCGTGGAGGGCCCCTCCGGCGAGGTGGGTCCCACCGCCGGGGGTAGGGAATCGGGCCGGGGAGTGCTGCGAATGTGGACGTCCTGCTGAGGGAAGGGCAGGTCGATCCCAGCCTTGGTGAGCGCCCGATGAACCTCTCGAGTGACCTCGTGCCGGACGAGGTTCATGTCCTGGAGGTTCGAGACGAAGAGCCACAGCTCGAAGTCGAAGGTGCTCGGGCCGAGGTTCCGCAGCTGACACGACGGCGGCGGCTGCTTGAGGACCTTCGCGTGCTTGGTGGCGACCCGCAGCATGACCCTCCGGGCCTCCTCGACCGACGCCCCGTAGCCGACCCCGACCGGAATCACCACGCGCACCACGGCGTCGGTGAGCACCCAGTTCAAGACCTCGCCGGTGACGAACTGCTTGTTGGGCACGATCAACTCCTTGCGGTCGAAGTCGGTGACCGTCGTGGCGCGCATGCGAATTCGGGTCACGACGCCGCTCGTCCCCGACACCGTGACCACGTCGCCGACCCGAATCGGTCGCTCGAAGAGGATGATCAGGCCCGAGATGAAGTTCGCGAAGATCTCCTGCAAGCCGAAGGCGAGCCCGAAGGTGAGCGCGGCGGCCAGCCACTGCACGGTGTCCCAGGTGATCCCAATCCACGAGGCGGCGAGGGGCACGCCGACGAGCACGATCAAGTAGCGGGCGAGCGAGATCGCGGCGTAGCGTCCGCCTGCGTCCAGGGGCAGGCGACGCAGGATCAACACTTCGAGCAGGCCCGGGACGTTGCGCGAGGCGACGAAGGTGAACGCCAGGATCACCATGGCCATCCCCAGGTCCGCGAGGGACACGACCTTGGCGGGGTCCACGGCCCCAGCGTCCGTCGTGCCCAGCCCAAATCCTGGGTAGACCTGGAACTGGTCGAGACGCCGGAGGGCGGGGAGCACGTCGGCCCAGATCATGTAGGTGCCGACCATGACCGCGACGACCATCGCGCTGCGGAACAGGTGCCGGGTCTGGGCGTCGATCTCCGGCAAGGCGAGGCGCCCCTCCCCGGGCTCCTGGAGCTCGACCCCGATCAAGGCGCGCGCGCGGTCTGCGGCGTTCGCCTGGTCCGTCGCCTCCTCCGCGTCGGCTGGCTGCGCGCGCGTGTCGGGGTCCTCCTCCTCCGTGGCCATGCGGGCCTCCGCTAGCCCGGGGGAGGGCTCCCCGGCCGATCGCTCCAGATGTCCAAGGCGTCGGCGCGTCACCCGCAGCCAACGGAGGAACAGGGCGTTCAGCAGCAGCAACCCGAGGAACAACCAAGACCAGGATTGCATCCGCGCCTCGAGCCTGAGCGCGGTGTAGTAGTAGCCGCGCAGCGCGAGCAGTGCGAGCAGCAGCGGAAGGCCAACGGCCAAGGGATACCACACGGGCCGGAGGCGAATCGTCCAACTGCCCGATCTCCGCTTGAGCTGGTCTGCGACGGGTGCACCCGAACGCAGCACACGCTGCATGAAGGTCGCGAACGCACCCAAGCCGACGACGAAGGCGAGGCGGCCAAGGGAGTCGTTCCACAGATCGCTCCGGCGCTGGTGGTCGAGCGCCGCCACCAGGAAGCCCGTGCAGACCTTGAGCGGAAGGAACCACAGCAGATGCCAGCGCACGTGCGCGCAGACCGCACTCGGCCAGCGGAAATGCACCTCGCCGAGCCCCTCCTTATGGAGGACTTGTCGGAGCAGCTCGAAGGCAAAGAGCGCATACGCCGCGGCGGCGAATCCGGCTGCGGCCGAGCGCACGACCTCCGGCTGCCCGGCGGGAGACTCGAGGACCCACCCCGCGCCGAGCAGGAGCGCGGGAAAGGCCATGGCGCGCACGAGCACGATCAGGAAGGCCCGCGCCGTGTAGCCGAAGTTGTCGCCCGGGTCGCGTTCGACGACCCCCGCCATGCTCCGGATCCGTCCCCGTGACCAGAACCGGCTGAAGAGCACCAGCCCGATCGCGAGGGCCCCCAGGAGCACCACCAACCAGCGCTGCGCGACCTCCGCCGCGGCTCGGCCCAGGCCCTCTCGCCACTCTCGGACCCCGACGAGCCAGGTCAGCGCTCCCCACAGCTCGCTCGCGTTGGGCGCCGCGCTCCCGCTCACGCTGCGCACCCACAAGATCCGCTCCTCGATGAACCCGCGGTAGTCCTCGAGCTGGGCGAGGGTCTGTCGGGTCGTGTTGTCGAGCTCGAGCAGACGGGAGAAGAGGCGCTCGTCGTCGTCGACCAACGCCCCGAGCAGATCTCGGCGTGCGGTCAGCAGCTCTCGCAAGATCCGCTCGTGATCCGCGCGATCGAGCGGAGAAAGACCGGAGGGGAGCAGGGCGAGGTGCTCCTGCAGCGCTTGCTCGACGTCCCCTGCTCGGGCGCGCTCGTCGGTGCGCACGATCAGCTGATACTGCAGATCCGCGATCTCCTCGGAGCGCGCCACCATGCCCGCGCGCAGCTTGGTCTCGTCCGGGATCGTCTCCAGCTCCTTGCGCAGCAAGAGCCCCATGGGATTCGTCAGCCCTGCCGCCTCGACCTTCGCGCGGACGGAGTTGGCGCGCTCCCGCACGCGACTCAGGAGCGCCCGCATGTCGGTGAGTGCCCGCGTGACGTCGTCGAGCCTCGCGGTCGTGCCGGGCCGCTCCCCGCCTCCGCTGCGGAGACGCGCGAGGGCTTCGTTCTCGCGGGCGAGGGCCTGCACGGGCTCCGAGGTGCGGGCCGCTTCGAGCCTGAGACGCTCGGCGTCTCGGGTCGCCTCGGCGACCTCCTGTCGCCGACGCTCGTTGGCCAGGGCTTGCCAGGCTTCGACCGCCTGCTCTGCGAGGGTCACGTGACGGGTGGCGCGGTCGATCCGGGCAGGCAGCAGCTCTCTGCGGGCGTCGTAATTGGTCAGCTCCGCGCGCAGCGCGCGGACCTCGGCCTGGGCTGCGCGGCGCTGCGCGAGCGCCTTCAGCCGCCGTGCGGTGGCCAGAGGGCTGCCGTCTCCCTCGGCGCCGAGCGCGTCCTCGGCCGCGGCGACGCGCTGCTGGGCAGCCGTCACGAGGGAGTCGAGGGCGGCGCGACGATCGCTGCGTCGGGTCTGCTCACGGCGGAGTTGCTCGGCTTGCTCCCGGGCCTGGTCGAGCTCCTGGGTCGCCTGCGCGACCCGGGGGTCGATCTGGGCGAGGGTCGCTTCCGGGGGAACTTCGAGCGGGGCGGGACTTGGGGCCTGGCTCAGCTCTGCGCGGATCTCCGCCAGCAGCCGGGGGGCTGCTTGGGCCTCCGCCTCCAGGCCTTCCGCCGCCGTCGTGGTCTCGGCCGCGCGCTCGACCTCCGTGAGCGCTTCGAGCAAGGTCGCCTTCACCTGAGCCCGGGTCGCGTCGTCCAGCTCGTTGGACGTGTCCGCCGCGTTGAGCCGCTCGCGCAGGCGCTCGGGGCTGAGCTCGGCCTCCAGGGGGTCGCCCCCTGGCTCCTGGGAGAGGCACGCGCCCGTCAGGCAGATGGCCGCGGCGATCACGGCCCAGCGGCTCGCACATGAGTTCATGGCACCCCCAACGCGGAGCAAGCCCGCGGAAGGAGCAGCCTAACCAACGAGCGCGCTCGTCGAGGACTCAGCAGATCCTCCACGGCCGAGGGGGAGCTCGTCGAAGAACGCGGAGCAGGGCTCCGCCAGGACTTCTAGCCGGGGAAGATTCGGGTGCCTGCTTCGCCTTTGCACGCCGCGTTGAGGTGTTCGGGGAGGCAGATCACGACCTCCTTCCCGCCGTTCGCGAGGAAGCGGTCGGCGGCCTTGATCTTGGGGCCCATGCTCCCCGGCGGGAACTGGCCCTCGGCCTCGAGCGCGTTGAGCTCGGAGATCGGCGCCTCGCGCAGGAGCGTGCGGTTCTCGGTGAGGAAGTCCTTGTAGACCCCGTAGACTCCCGTGCTGATCACGAGCCGCTCCGCTCCCATGCGTACGCCCAGCAGCGAGCTCGAGCGGTCCTTGTCGATCACCCCCTCGATCCCCACCAGGTGGCCTTCGGGGGTGCGAGCCAAGGGGATTCCGCCGCCGCCGCAGGCGATCACGATCGACCCCCACTTGGTGAGCTGCACGATCTGGTCGAGCTGCAGGATCCTCACCGGGGCAGGGGAGGGGACCACCCGCCGCCAGCCGCGGTGCGAGTCTTCGACCATTCTCCAGCCGCGCTCGCGGGTGAGCTGCTCGACCAGGGCCTCTGGGTAGAAGCCGCCGATCGGCTTGGTCGGCTCCTGGAAGGCCTGGTCGTGGGGGTCGACCTCGACCTCGGTCACGATGGAGCTGACCTCGAAGGGCAGCCCGCGGCTCTCGATCTCTTCGCGCAGCGCGCGCTGGATCATGTAGCCGATGCTCCCCTGGGTCTCCGCGACGATCGAGTCGAGGGGTACCTCGTGCACCTGGTCGCGGCTGATCTGGGAGCGCAGGGCCTTGAAGCCGACCTGGGGGCCGTTGCCGTGGGTCAGGACGATTCGGTCGTCCTTCTCGCCCGCCTGAATGAAGTCGGCCACGTGCTTCATGGCCTGGGCGGTGACGGCGAACTGGTTCGCGATCGTGGGGGGTAAGGTCGGGTCGAGCAAGGCGTTGCCGCCGATGGCTACCACGGTCAGCATGCCCAAGAGCCTCCCCCGGCTACGCGAGTCCGGTGGCTCAGAATAGCGACCTCGGCGGCCCCTGTGCAGGGTCGCCGAGGTCGCCGTGGGCGCTCAGCGGGGGGCGCCGAACACCTCGGCGTAGAGCTCACCCGCCCGGCTCAGGGTCTGGCCCATTCGCTCGCGCACCTGCTGCTCCTCGGCGTCGAGCTTGGCCAACTCCTTCTGAGTCAGGGTCTCGACCGCCTTGGCCGGGAGGCCTTCGGTGCCGCGCAGCCAGCTCCTGGCCTCGCGCCGGCTCGCCACCCGAGCGAGCTTGAAGCCATGGGAGCTGAGGTTGCTCAGGTTGCTGAGCAGGCTGTCGGCCAGTTGGCAGCGCTCCTTCAGCTGTGGGTCGTCGACCCCGCCTTCGTAGTAGCTCAAGACCCGGGGGTCTTCGGCGAGCGCGGCCCAGCGCAGCAGCGGGTTGCGCAGGATCTCCCGTGAGCTGGTGTGCGCACCGCGGCTGAGGCTGGCGGCGAGGTGCTTGGCGAAGTTGAGCCCCTCCTCGTAGACCTGCCGCCGGCCGTAGGCCTTGGCGTAGACCTCGGGTGGATCTCGCGGAATGTCGTAGGCGTGGGCGCTGAGGGTGCGGTGCAGCTCGACCCCGGCGCGCACGCCCTCGAGGTAGACCCCACGAACCAGCGCCTTCGCGTCCCCGGGCTTGCTCAGGTCGAAGTTGAGCGGGGTCGCCGAGAGGTAGCGGATCTGCAGGTTGCCCTCGCTGCCGTCGGCTCGGCGCACGGTGACGTAGTTGTATTCGAGGGGCTGCCCCTCCCGATTGAAGGGGATCGCCTCGACCAGGGTCAGCTTCTCCCCGGCGTAGACCGTGGGCGGGTCCGTGCGGTCCTTGCGGTCCCTGCGCTGGAGGGTCTTGTTCACGATCGGGTAGACCGACTTGCCCACGCCGCGCGCGACGTAGACGGCGTCGATCGCGGTTTGCCCGCGGAGGTCGAGCGCGAGGACGTCGACGGCAGCTCGCGCAGGCGCCGCGGCCGAGGGGGCGGGTGCGGCCGCCACCTGGGGAGCCTGGGGCCGCGGGCGCGGGGGGGCTGGCTTCGGCTCGGCCGGCGGGGCGGGGGTGGGCTCAGGCTTGGCGGGAGGAGGGGCCGGTCGGGCGGGGGCCGCGACCTGGGCGAGCCGGGAGGGGGCGACCGGTTCGTCCTCTGCGTCCGGTTCGTAGGCTCCGTCGGGGTCCATGCTCGCCTCGGACTCGGTCGCCGAGGGCGGGCCTCCCAGCAGGTAGCTGGCGATCGTCTCGTCGGAACACCCCGCCAGGACGAGGCTTAGGCTCAGGGCCAGGGGGGCCAGGGGAACTCTAGCGTGCACGACGCGCCTCCTTTACAGGCTCTCTCTGCCCGGAGGTTGTGCGTCGACGCGCGGGCGTTTTGCGGAATCCGTAAAAGAACCGCGCGCGGACTACCCGAACACGACCTGCCACTCCGCTTCGAGCTGGTCGGTCGAGGAGACGGTCTCCCGCAGCTGATCGCGGATCTCGGCCCGCAGCCGCTCGCGCGCCGCGAACAGGTGGTTGCGCACGTCGCTGACCTTGATCCCGAGACGCTCCGCGACCGAGGTGTAGGTCGGCTGTTCGCCCGGGCCAGCCAGCTCGTAGGCCTCGTAGACCTTGAGCCGCAGCTCGTGCCCGTTGTCGCGCAGCCAGGCGCGCGTGCGCTCCAGCCCGGTGTCGATCAGGTCTTCGACCCAAGCCCGGTCGAAGGCGTCCTCGGGCGACTCGGCGCGAGGGTCGGCGAGCAGGGCCTCGAGCCCGTTGACCTCCTCGTCGGGAAAGGTCACGTGCTTGACCCCGCCGCCGCGCTTGAGGCGGCGCAGGCTCTGCTCGTGGTTGCGCGCGAAGTTGCGCAGGAGCCCCTTCAGGTAGAGGCGGAAGGTCGCCTGCTCGGCGTCGTAGCGCTCGAGGACCTGCGCGTCGAGCAACCAAATGAAGAAGCTCTGGGTCAGGTCCTTGGCGTCTTCGTTGGTCTTGCGCAGGGCGCGGCGCACGTAGCAATAGATCGGCTTCCAGTAGCGCGCGCAGAGCTGCTCGAGGCCCCGCGCGCGATCCTCGTCGGTCTGGAGCTTGACGACCATGCTCCAGCTCGTCGCGGGGAACTCCCCCTGCCCACCCATGGTCGTGTAGCGATCGTTCACGCCGTGAGCTTAG
The DNA here is from genome assembly GCA_020425635.1 of Planctomycetota bacterium. Lineage (GTDB taxonomy): Bacteria > Planctomycetota > J058 > J058 > J058 > JAGQRJ01. The sequence goes on from JAGQRJ010000143.1 coordinate 23,000, forward strand.
CTGGTTCCCTCGCGACGAGCAGCCCGTCAGGCGCGCTCCAGGCACGCCTCCTCGGTGACGGGCTTGGGGGCTGAGGTCGAGGCCCTCGCGGGGTCGGGCTCCGTGAGCTCACGCTGCTGGCGACCGCGGGTGCGCTCGTGGGCGAGCAGGCCGGCCACGATCCTGGCGCTCGGGCGTCGGGCTCCTGCCTGGCGGGGGCCGAGGGGGTCCACTAGTAGCTCCTGCGGCGACGGCGCCGGCGGGGGGCAGCTGGAGCGCTGGAGCCGCTCCGCGAGTCGCTCTTTGCACGATCGGGGCGAGCTCCGCGGGTGAGCGCACGCTCTCGCTCCTTGAGCCTCCCCTCGCGCTCGTCGAGCTCCCGCGAGCGCTGCGCCAGTCGGCTCTGCTTGTCCAGGAAGTCCTCGCGCTCGTTGCGCAGCGCCCGCTCTTCGACGGCCAGGGCCGCCCGGTCCGAGTTCACGGCTCGCTCGGCTTTGCGGCGGGCCTCTGCTTCGAGGGCGGCGCGGTCTCGCTGAAGGCCCTCGCGGGCAGCCTCATGGGCCTCCAGGGCAGCGCGGTGCACGCCCTGCGCAGCCTCCAGGGCGCGTCGCTCTTGCTTCAAGGTCGTCCGTTCGCTGGCCAGCGTCGCCTTCGCCTGCTCGAGGCGCGCAGCGAGCTCCTGTTCTCGTGCAGCCACGCGCTGCGCGACCGCCTCGGTGACCCGGGCCTCCAGCGCAGCCTCGCGCGCCGTGAGGGCCTCGCCTCGATCCTCGAGGCGCTCCTGCTCGCGCGCCAAGGTCTCTTGCGCCGCGACCAAGCAGGCCTCGCGCTCCGCGAGCGCCTCGCGGGCGATCGCCAACTCCTCGGCCTCCGCCGCGACCCGTGCCTGCACGAGCCCCGCCAGCCGCGCGCGCTGCTCGGCGAGCGCAGCGCGGGTGTCTTCGAGGGCAGCGATCGAGTTTCCGAGGGCCGCTCGCTCGTCTGCGAGCAGCGCGGCGCGGCGTTGGAGGTCTGCCTCCGCGCCCTCGGTGCGACGGGCCACCTCTCGGCTCACCCGAGCCTCGACCTGCTGCAGCGCCTCTGCGAGGGCGGCGCGATCGGCCGCGAGCGCGTGCAGAGCTGCTTCGAGGTCAGGCCCTGGCCCCGGCGTGGGGAGGTCGGCTTCCCAAGCGGCGAGCGCCGCCTGGACGCCCGCGGTGACCCGCTGCTCGTGGGCGCTCCGCAGGCGTTCGCCCTCGGCGGCGAGCTCCGCGCGCGCCTCGCTGAGCTGGGCATCGACCTGGGCCTGGACCTCGGCCTCGAACGCCCCTCGCGCGCGCTCCAGGGTCGCCCAGGCCGCCTGCACGCGCGCTTGCTCCTCGGCGAGCTCCGCCGCGAGGGCCTCCCGCAGCGTCGGCTCGAGGGCTGCGCGCTCGGCCTCGAGGGCCGTGCGCTCGGCCTCGAGGGCCGTGCGCTGGGCCTCGAGGGCCGCGCTCGGAGTCTGCCGGGTGAGGGTCCCGGTCACCGACTCGAGGTCGGCGAGCGCCTCCTCGGGCGAGAGCGGCACCAGCTCTTCCCCCTCGTCGTCCTCGACCGCTGGGTGCAGGTTGCACGAGGAGAGGCTCGTGCGCGCGCGATCCGAGGTCGCTGCACGTCGGGTGAGGCGATCGCTGAACGCGGCGGAGAAGCCCTCGCTCAGCGCGCTGTCGGCCTGCAGGTCGTTGGTGGGGATCAGCTCGACCCCCTGCAGGGCCTCGTCGGCTTCGCCCGGGACCGCCTCGTCGGAGTCGAACACGCACAGCAGCGCGTCTTCGCTCGCGTCGTCGTCGCGGTCCTCGTCGTCACCCAGGGGCGGTGGCGCGGCCCCCGCGGGGGCGTCGTCGTCTTCGGCGTCGAGCTCCTGGTCGGAGTCCCACTCGCTGGTCGAGCCCCAGGCGAGCTCGTCGTCCTCGTGGCCAGGGAGGGGCGGGGGGGCAAGGCTTTCGTGGCGGGCCATTAGAGGGCTCCTTCGGCGCGGCGCGCGAGGTAGGTGTCGCGGGAGATCCGCGAATCGTTGCCCTCGCGCCCGCCGACGTAGAGCAGGGACAGCAGGGCGTTGTTGACCGATGCCAGGATCGCGCTCAGGACCACCCCCACGAAGCCGATCCAGAGGCCCATGAAGATCAGCATCAACATGCAGCCTGGGTAGGGCGCGTCGCCGACGCCGCCGGCCTGCAACCACTCGATGGTCTCGGGTCCGACCGAGGCGAACACCGCAGCCAGGGGCAGAGCGAGGACCGCGAGCGCGACCAGCGTCAGGACCCCAGCGAAGGGCACGCAGGCCAGCGAGGGCCAGAAGCCCCAGAAGGTCGTGCGCACCATGGAGCGCTTGGCGAACGCGAGCACGACGCTCAACGTGGACTTGACCGAGGTCTCCTCGAAGGCTGCGGCGACTGGCCCGAACGCCCCCGCGACGCCGGCCGCCAGCATCAGGAACACGGTCAACGCGCCGAGGGCGATGTGCACCCCGAACAGGAGCCCGGTGCCCACGGGGCCGAGGTAGGGGATCTTGATCAGGAGGGCCAACACCGCGAGCGCGATCAGCGGGGCGATCCAGGCGATCGAGAGCAGGAAGGGCGGGACGCTGAGCGGCGCCGCGTTGGCCATTGCGTGCTGCAAGGCCTCCTTCACGCTGGGGCGCTCGAGGTCGAGCAGCTGGTGCTTGGCGTGGTAGCTCAGCGCGCCCACGGCGACCATGGTCAGCACGTAGGAGGCGATCCCGGCGACGAGCAACACCGGGAGCGCGAGGAGCACGTGGAGCTTTGCCGCGACCAACGCCACCCCGCCGAGGACCGCGCTCGCGCCCGCGGGCAGCAGCATGCCCGCGAGGGCCAGCTTCACCCGCCCGAGCTCGAGCCCGAGGCCAAAGGCTTGCCACATGTCCTTGCGCTCGAAGCGGAAGTTGGGCTTGAACGCTCCAGCCTCGACCGTGCCGGCGCCGGTGGCGGGCTTCGCCGTGCGCGCCTTGCGGCTGCCTGACGTCCCTTTGAGCCCCTTGCGGCTGCCGCTGCGCGACGCCTTGCCCGCGCCGCTGGGGGTGGACCGTGCGGTGCTCCGTTGCTTGGGGGTGGCGGTTCGCTGCGCGGGGACCGCGACCTCGACGGACGACGCCGACCCCTGGGCCTCGGCTCCGCCGTCCGCTTCGCGGGGCTGCAGGTGATCGATCTCGACCACGGGCTCCCAGGCCTCCATGCCGTCGCGCCAAGCCAGGGCGCCCTTGGGGAGCTTGCCCACGCTCAGCTGCCGGCGCAGCCGATCGCTCGTCATGGGACCCGCCTTCTTCTTGCCGGCCGCTACGTACCAAACCTTCGCTGCCATGGTGCCTCTCCTGTGCTTGCTTGCCCTCACTTGTGCGGGTCGCAGCGTGCATTTGGATGATTTCGAAGAATTCGCAGGCCGCGCACGTAAGTTGTGTCCAGGCAGGCACTTGGCCCGCGTTGTGGGGGCTGATATCCTGCCCGAGTGGACCGCATGCGAGAGCCGGAGCGGCAGGCACCCGCGGAGGTGCCCCTCGAGCGCAGTGGGCAGGCGGAGGCGCGCCGCGAGCGCGGGCTGCGGCTGCACGCGTGGGGACTGCCTCTGCTCGTCGTCGCCTTCAGCTCCCTCGTGTTCTTCGGGCGCGGACGCCCGCTCGTCGTGATCTCGCCGGTCACCGCGATCGCGCTGGGCTGTGGGCTGTGGGGCGTGACCTTGACCCCGGTGATCCGGTATCGCTCCAGGGTTGGCGCGCTCGTGTGCGTAGCCCTGGCGCTGGTCGCGATCCCCGCGTGCCTGATCGACTTCCACCCCAACGCGGAGGGCTTGCACGGGCTGGTGCGCGCGTTCCCGGCGGGCGCGTGCTTGAGCGCCATGGCGATCGGCTTCATGGCTCGCAGGGGCAAGCTCTGAGGGCCGCGCGACAGCGTGCGCGCCTTCGCGCGTAGGTCTCCTCGACGGCGCAGCCGTCAGTCAGGAGGCTCCCATGAGCGAAACACGACGTCCCAAGCTGCACGAGCTGCTCGCCGTGGAGCAAGAGCGAAAGACGCACGCAGACCGCCTGCGCAGTCAGACCGTCGAGACCTTCCGCGCCAGCCAGCACCACTTCATGGGGCAGCGGCGTACCTTCCGGCCCTTCGCGGTCGACGAAGCGCAGGGCGAGCCTGCGGGCGAGCGGTTGGAGGCCGAGACGCGCCTGGTGAAGACCGTCCCCGAAGAGCTGGAGGCCTTCCTCAGCGGGCTGGGGCGCTGGGTCGACGTCGGCTACCAGATCGACCAGGCCAACACCGAAGCGCGCGCGGACCTGACCCTCGAAGGCGAGGTCCTCGCGGCGGACCTGCCGGCGACCTTCCTGCTCCAGCTGGAGAAGCGCCTGCGCGAGGTCCGCGCAGTGTTCAAGGACGTCCCGACCTTCGACCCCGTGCGGAGCTGGACGGCCGACCCGGGCGCGGACAAGACGCACGTGCTGCGCGCGGAGC
>JAGQRJ010000895.1 GCA_020425635.1 Planctomycetota bacterium
AACTCACCCCTTCGTGGTGAGCTTTGCGGGCTAGCTCCCGGCAGGCGCTTCGCCCGACTCGCCCGCGGCCATGGCGGAGGTGTAGAGCTGCCAGGCGCCGACGGCGAGCGCGAGCAGGCCGAAGCTCGCGAAGCACAGCCCGGCGTAGGCCGGGAGCAGGCGCGCGGCGAAGGCGCCCACGAGCCAGATCGGGACCTGCAGCCACAGCCAGCGCGCGAGGGTCAACCCGCCGAGGGCCGAGCCGAGCGCGCAGAACAGGATCTCGCTGCTGATCAGCGACGCGGTCGGCGGCGCCGGAACGCAGTTCGCCAGGCGCTGGGCGAACAGCGCGAAGCCCGTGATCAAGACCCCGCCGACGAGGCGCGCGTTGACCTCGTTGGTCAGCAGCTGCCTGCGACCCAGGAACACCAGCACGCACAGCACGAGCAGCGGGAGTCCGAGCGAGCCGGCGAGGCGCTCGGGCGAGTGGGTGCCCTCGTAGCGCACCTGCCAGCCGTTCGTCCACAGCCACACGGCGACCCAGAACCCTATGAAGCCCACGAAGAACACCAGCCGCCAGGCGGCGCCCTGGCGCCAATCCCCCTGGCGCGCGCGCTCGCGGAGGAGCGCCGCCTGGGCGTCGGCCGCCTGGCGCTGCGCGGCGACCCGGGCCTCGAGCTCGGGGGCGGGCTGCGGGAGGTCGGCGAGCAGGGCTTCGGCCAGGCTCAGGTTGCCCTGCGCGAGCTCGCGCTCGAGCACCAGGGTCAGGCACGCCTGCAGCCCCTCGCGGGCGACCGGGTTCTGGGGCCAGGCGCGCAGCGCCTGGGCGAAGCCGAAGCGGCACTCGGCGAACAGCCCCGCCACCCGGGCGCGGTCGGGCGCGTCTTCGGCGAGCAAGGCGCGCAGGGACGCGAGCCCCGCCGACGCCTCCCGGGCGAGCGCGTTGCTGCTGCGGTGCTCGAGGTAGCGCTCGAGGGCCAGGCGAAACTCGGCGGCGCTCGCCGGGCGCTGCGCCGGGTCCACGTGGGTCGCCCGGTTGCAGAGCGTGGCCAACTCCTCGGGGACGTCCGGCGGGTAGTCCACGGGCTCGGATTTGTAGGCCGCGTAGCACAGGCTGCGCAGCGAGTTGCCCGTGTGGCGGTGCGCCCCGGTCAGCGCCGAGTGCAGGGCGGCGCCGAGCAGGTAGACGTCGGTGCGCTCGTCGACGGCCTTCGCGCCGTCGAGCATTTCGGGCGCCATTTGGCAGGGGGTGCCCACGATCCCGACCTGCTCGGGGCGCTTGTCGAGGCGCATGGCCAGCCCCCAGTCGAGCAGGTAGACCTCGCCGAAGGCGCCGACCATGACGTTGGCGGGCTTGATGTCCCGGTGCAGGACCCCGCGCGCGTGGGCGAACTCCACCGCGTTGCACACCGCGCTCAGGATCGTGAGGTGCTCCTTGAGCCGGTCCTCGCCGAGGGTCTTCCAGTGCGCGTGCGCGGGGTCCTTGATCAAGGCCTCCCACGACACGCCCTCGACGCGCTTCATGACGAGCAGGGGCTTGTCGTCTGCGCTGCGCCCGAGCTGGTGCACGGGGACGATGTTCGGGTGCTCGAGGAGCCCGGTGAACAGCGCCTCCTGCATGAGCGCCGCGGCGTTGGCGCCGTCGTCCTCCTCGCCGAGGATCGACTTCAG
>JAGQRJ010000896.1 GCA_020425635.1 Planctomycetota bacterium
CGCGCTTCGGGGTGCTCGCCAGCGACCCTCCGGGCGACGCCGAGCTCTCCCGTCGGCTGCGCGACGCGGGGGTCGACTGCGCGGGGGCGCTCGAGCCCTACGCGGCGGCGGAGGTGCGCGTCGACGCCTGGCTCAGCGCCTCGTCGACCGCGCTCCATACGGTGCTCGCCTTCGCTGGGTCGGGGGCGCGGTTCGCCCTGGGGCTCGGCGGCGACCTCGAGCTCTGGGTCGGCGAGCCGGGGGCGCTCGGCGGCGCGCTCGACGCGCTCGCCCCCCTGCTCCCGGCACCTCGCGACGCGCCGCGCGTGCAGGTCCAGGCCCGCCAGGCGCCGATCGAAGACCGTTGTCCCTACTGCCACCGACCCACCGAGTCCGACGCGACCGACGGCCTGGCCGGGCCGCCCGTGACCTGCGCGAGCTGCAGCGCACCCCACCACCGCGACTGCCTCGCCGAGCACGGCGGGTGCGCCGTCATGGGGTGCTCTTCCACGCTCGGGCTGCGCTGGGGGGTCGAGCTCCCCTTGGCGACGCTCTCCGCCGAGCAGGCCCAGCGGGTCGCGTTCGAGGTGCGCCCCGGGGTCGGCGGCGACGGCCCCTTGTGGGTACGGGTGGAGGCGCCGATCGACGACCCGCGCGTGAAGCCAGGGGGCCGGCGAGTGCGCCTGGTGCTGCCCAAGCGCGCCGAGCGCGGGAGCTGGATCCACGGCTTCGTCGCGGTCGAGTGCCCGCGCGACTTCCCGGTGCGGGGTGGGGTCCTCGAGCTCGAGACCACCCTCAGCACCCGCTCGGAGCACCGGCGGGAGCAGCGCCCGATCGTCTCGCAGCGCGCCGCGATCTTTGGGTCCGGGGCGGCGTCCGCGCTGGGGCGACTCGGCGACGGGGTCGCCTCGATCTTCGGCTCCGCTGCGCGGATCGTGATCCCGCCCGGGGTGCGGCGCTACCCCATTGCACTGCGTATTCCTGCAGCGCACCCACCCACCGTGAGCAACCGCTTCAAGGATGTCGAGGAGTCCGTACAGACCTTGTTCCGCGTGCAGGTGGGCGCCGAACACGCGGAACAATCGGTTGAAGTCTACTGATCAGTAGGGCTTAGAGCTCTTTGGGGAGCGCCTCGCGCTCTTCGCTGCGGGCGCGACGGAGGGCCTTGCCCTCGCCGTGGGCCCGCTGAATGAGCATTCGAGGGTTGATCGAGTTCAGGCGGGCGGCCGCCACCCGCTGGGCCGCGTAGCGCGGCCTCGGGGGGGTGGGCTCCAGAACTCCCACCGAGCTATCCTTCGCGTCGAGCGTCATGGATCCCTCCTCGTGCCCGAAGTCTACTCGCACCCGCGGAGAATCGCGAGCCCTTTTCCCCCAATGGGTTACGACGCACTGAGCCATGCCTTGCCACGTCTGGACTTGACGCGCTGCGCGACACCGCGGGCACGGCAAGAAAGTCCACGGCGAAGGCCAAGGGGGAGGGGAGATCGGGCGCGGGAGCGCGTATAAAGGGTCCTGCTCACCCCGCGTCGGGCAGCCTCCGCCAGAAGTTACGGCGAGATCGAACCTGGGAAGCAAGGCAGGGTATCCATGCAGAGCATGCAGGCGACCCACGACGACGAACCTCGGCTGGCGGCCGCCGGCCTCACGGTAACCGCCCTCGCTGCAGTGGCCTGCGGGGTCGCCGCGGTGACCCTCGAGTCGACCCTGGCCGCCGCGGCTCTGGCCCAGACCGTGGCTGGCTGCGGCGTGTGGCTGGCCCTCCTGGTCCTCGCGCTCAAGCGCCGGCAAGCGGCCGAAGAAGAGCTCGAGCGCCGCCGCCTGGCCGACCTCGCGCAAAAGGGGCGCAAGGCGCTGTTCAGCGACGAGGCCGTGCTTCGCGACGCCTCCCTCTCCCTCGAGCGCTACACCCGCTTCGGCCAGATCGCGGTCGCTGGGCTGCTCGGCGCCGTCGAGCTCGGCAGCGCCGCCGCGATCTGGGTGCTCTTCCCGCGGGAGCAGGGGAGCAGCCTGGGGCTCGCGGCCCTGCTCGCCGCGGCGGCGTTCCTCTTGCTGCTCGTCGCGCGCTTCGGCTTCGCCCTCGAGAAGAGCGGGGTGCAGGTCGGCGGGATCGGCGGGCGGCGCGCGAGCGCAGCTGCGCTGTGGACCTTCCTCGCCGCCCTCGGGGTCGCGCTGCACCACAAGCTCGGCCTGACGGAGTTCGACCTGATCGGGCTCGGGCTCGCGGGGGTGGAGGGCCTGCTCGGGATCGAGGCCTGGGCGCTGATCCTGTTCGAGGCCTACCGCCCGCGCCGCGCGGGCGAGACGCCGCGCCCGGCGTACGACAGTCGCCTGCTCGGCTTGCTCTCCGCGCCGAGCGAGATCGCGCGCTCCCTGGCGCGGGCCGTCGACTATCAGTTCGGGTTCGGGCTCTCGCAGACCTGGGCCTATCAATTCATGCAGCGCTGGGTGCTGCCCCTGATCGGGTTCACCCTCGTCAGCCTGTGGTCGCTCTCCTGCCTGGTGCTGGTCGAGGCGCACCAGGAGGCCTTGGTGTGGCGGCTGGGCAAGCTGCGCGACGAAGCGCTGCCGCCCGGGCTGCACGTGAAGCTCCCTTGGCCCCTCGAGCGCGCCGAGGCGGTGCCGGCGCGCCGCCTGCAGGTGATCTCCGTCGGGGCGCACCACACGAGCGACGGCGAGGAGGAGGCGGAGCAGGCGCAGGACGAAGACGACCACCACGCCCACGACGAGGCGCCCGAGGAGGAGGAAGGCGACCTCGACCCGGCGCTGCGCGACGAGGTGGTGAGCTGGCGCGACGCCCACGTCGACGACTTCCGCGACCTGGTGCTCATGGCGCACGGCGGTCGCGTGGACGACGACGCCGCCCCCGTGAACCTGCTCTCGGTCACGGTCCAGATCTACTACCTGCTCGCGGACCCGGTGACCAACGCCCGCTCCGCAGCCGACGCGAGCGCGGCGCTGCAGCTGCTCGCCGATCGCGAGATCTCGTTCTTGTTCGCCAGCGTCGACGCCGACGCGCTGCTGCGCTCGCGCGCCGCCGCGGCGCAGGAGCTGGAGCAGCGCCTGCAAGCTGCCTGCGATCAGCACGCGCTGGGGATCGAGATCCACAGCGTGCTGCTCGCCGACCTGCACCCTCCCGTGGAGGTCGGCGAGGCGTTCTCCGCGCGGACCCGCGCGGTGGAGCAGCGTCAGGCCGAGGTGCAGTCGGCCCGGGGCTACGCGACCCGCGTCCGCACCGAGCTCGCCAGTCAGACCCGGCAGATCAAGCTCGAGGCCGAGAGCGCCGCCGCGTCGCGGATCCGCGCGGCCAACGCCTACGCCGCCCGCTTCACCGTCCAGCGCGCCCTCGACCAGGCCGCGCCGCGGGTGGTGCGCATGTTCCGCCTGCTCGACGACCTCGTGATCGGCGCGCGCCAGGCGCGCAAGATCGTGCTCGGGCGGGCCGACCTCGACGTGATCACCGACCTCGACCTCGAGGCGCGGGCGACCGACTTGAACCTGAGTGAGCTGGGCGCGGGCCCTTCGGAGTCCGCGGACAAGGAGGGGGACCGGTGAGCGCGAAGCGTGCCAACCGCCTGACGCTGGGCCTGGGGATCGTGCTCGCCGCGATCCTGCTGCTGCGACTGATGGTCTACGTGATCCCCGAGGGCAAGGTCGGTGTGATCCTGACCTTTGGGCGTCCCTCGAGCGAGGCGCCGGTGGAGCCAGGGCCCGGGATCAAGTGGCCCTGGCCGATCCAGCAGGTGCGCGCGGTCGACGCGCGGCTGCGCACCCTGCAGGCGCCCTTCTCCGAGGTCTTGACCCATGACAACTCCTCGGTGCTCGTCGGCTCCTTCCTCCTCTGGCGGGTGACCTCGCCCCAGCGCTTCCTCGAGCTCGGCAGCGACGCCGCCGCCGAGGCCCTGCTGCAAGAGGCGCTGCGCAACGCCCAGATCGAGGCGGTGGGCAAGGTCCCCTTCGACGCGCTCGTGAACACCGACCCCACCCAGCTGCGCTACAGCGAGATCGAGGCCAGCATGGCCGCGCAGGTGGCGCAGACCCTCTCCAAGGACGGGCGCGACTACGGGATCGAGGTCAGCTTCGTCGGGATCCGGCGGCTGGGGCTCTCGGACAAGGCGACCGGCGCGGTGTTCCAGCGCATGCGCGCCGAGCGCAACGCGCGGGCTGAGGCGATCCTCGCCGAGGGCCGCGCCCTGGCGGGCGACCTGCGCGCCAAGGCCGACGCCGAGCGGGAGACCGCGCTCAGCAAGGCCCGCGGCGAGGCCGAGGCGATCCTCAGCCAGGCCGAGACCGAGGCCCGCGCCGCCTACGAGGTCCTGGCCCAGGACGCCGACCTCGCGATCTACCTGAAGAAGATCGAGGCGCTGCGCAAGCTGCTCCAGCAGCGGACCCTGATCGTGTTCGACACGACGCAGCCCCCCTTCGACATTCTCCGCCCCGCGGTCGCCCCAGTCGACTCGAGCACGCCGGACGAGGAGGGGGGGCGGTGAGCGAGCCCACGTCCAACCCCCCCCCCGAGACTGGCGCCGCCTCGACCGCCCTCGACGAGGCCGTCGGGCTCGCGTTTCGCCTGCTGCAGGGCTCGATCGTGGTCCTGGTGCTCGTGTTCCTCGCCTCGGGGGTGGCCACGGTGGCGCCTCACGAGGTCGCCTTCGTGCGGCGCCTGGGCAGCCTCGGCGACGAGCCCCTCGAGCCAGGCGGGCACCCGACCTTCCCCTTGCTCGACGAGGTCGTGCGCGTCGACCTCCGCCCGCGGCGGGTGATCAGCGGGCGCTTCGACATTCGCCGGCGCGCGGGTGAGCTGCTCGACGGGACCCTCGAGGCCGACCCCCAGGCGGGCCTCGACCCCGCGCGCGAAGGCTACCTGCTGAGCGGCGACACCAACGCCGTGCACGTGACCCTCGCGGCGCGCGTGACCCCCGAGCACCCGCGCCAGGCCCTGCTCGCCGCCCGCGACCCCGACGCCCTGGTGCGGCTCCTGCTCGAGCGGGCCACCGTGCTCTCGGCGGCCGAGCAGCGCGTCGACCTGCTCCTCGGCGGCGGCAAGGGAGACTTCAGCGCCGCGATCACCGACGAGCTGCAGACCAGCCTGCGCAAGATCCAGAGCGGGCTCGCCGTGCAGGCGGTCGAGTTCGAGCGCGACCTCACGCCACCCCGGCAGGTCAAGAGCGCCTTCGACGCGGTGACCGACGCCGCCCAGACCCGCGAGCAGCTGCGGCTCGAGGCCGAGCGCTACGCCGCCCAGCGCGACGGCGAGGCGCGCAGCGACGCCGCGCGGATCCGCGCGCGCGCCGGCGCCGACGCGAGCCGGATCAAGGACCGCGCCGCGGCCACCGCGAAGGTCTTCCTCAACTACCTCGCGGCCTGGCGGGCGAACCCGCGGGCGCTCAAGGACCGGCTCCTGGCCGAGGTCTTGACCGAGGCGCTCAACGACGTCGAGGAGGCCTTCGTGGTGAGCAAGGGCGAGCTGCGCCTGCGGCTGCGCCGCGACGACGCCGCGCGCACCAAAGACCTCGAGCGCGACGTGCTGCGCGAGATCGGCGGGGAGGAGCCCCGGTGAGTGAACTCGTGCTCCCCTCCGCGGCGGCCACCCCGCCCCTCAGCACCCCCGCCGAAGACGACGCGGCCTCGACCCGCGCGATCGCCAACCGCCTGGTCTTGACCTGCTGCGGGGGGGCGCTCTTGTTCAACGGCTTCGTCGCGCGCGAGACCGGACTCTACGCGCCGCAGGTCGCCGACCTCAGCACCCTGGCCGGGGCGCTGATCCTCTCGGCCCCGATCCTCAAGCGCGCGGCGCAGAACCTGTGGGCCGGGCGCCTGCAGCTCGACGAACTGATCGCCCTCGGCGTCGCCGCGGCGATCGCCTTCGCCGACTACCTCACCGCCGGGGCGGTCGCGTTCTTCGCGCTGCTGGGCGAGCTCGTCGAGAAGCGCACCGCGCTGGGCGCGCGCGCGGCGATCGAGTCGCTGGTGCGCCTGACCCCGACCGAGGCCAAGCTCGTGCAGCCAGGCGGAGGCGAGGTCGCCGTCCAGGCCAAGGACCTGCAGCCGGGGCAGACGATCCGCGTGCGCCCTGGAGAGAACGTCCCCGCCGACGGCACGATCGCCAGCGGGCGCTCGACCCTCAACGAGGCGAGCATTACCGGTGAGTCGCTGCCGGCCGAGAAGGCCCCGGGCGACGAGGTCTTCGCGGGCACGCTGAACCTCACCGGCGCCCTCGACGTGCAGGTCACCCGCGCGGGCGCCGACACGACCCTGGGGCAGGTCAAGGACCTGATCCTGGCGGCCGAGGCCTCGCGGACCCCGGTGGCGCGGCTGATCGACCGCTACGTGGCCTATTACCTGCCGCTCGTGGTCATGCTCGCGTTCGTGATCTTCTTCTTCAGCGGCGACCAGCAGAGCTTCATCGCGGCCCTCGTCGTCGCCTGCCCCACGGCGCTCGTGCTCGCGACCCCGACCGCCATGGTCGCGGCGCTGAGCTGCGCCGCGCGCCTCGGGATCCTGATCAAGGACGCGCGCGATATCGAGGTCGCGAGCAGGTTGACCAACGTGCTCTTCGACAAGACGGGGACCCTGACCACCGGCGAGCTGGCGGTGGTGTCCCTCGTCCCTGCCGAGGGCGAAGACCCCGCCCGGGTGCTGCGCCTCGCCGCCGCCGTCGCTTCGCGAAGCACACACCCCGCTTCGCGCGCCGTGGTCCAGGTCGCCGCCAAGGCCGAGCTGGAGGTCCCCGAGCCCGGCGACACCGAAGAGCTCCCAGGCCTGGGTGTGGTCGGCACCGTCGAGGGCGCGCGGGTCGTGCTCGGGCGGCGCTCGCTGCTGCAGGACCGCGGGATCCCGCTCCCCGAAGACGAGCTCGCCGAGGAGGAGGCGCTCAGCCGACTCTACGTCGGGATCGGCGACGCGCTCGTCGGCGTGTTCGGGCTCGAAGACGGGCTCCGCCCGGAGGCCGGCGGCGTGATCCAGAAGCTGCGCTCCCTCGGGGTCAAGCAGGTCTCGCTCATGACCGGCGACCGCTGGGAGGTCGCGCGGCAGGTGGGGCAGCTGCTCGAGGTCGACGACATCGCCGCGGAGTGCCTGCCTGGGGAGAAGCTCGACCTCGCGCGCGCCGCGCGAGCCCGCGGCGAGCGCGTGGCGGTGGTCGGTGACGGCGTCAACGACGCCCCGGCGCTGGCCGCTGGGGACCTCGGGATCGCCATGGGCGCCGCGGGCGCCGACGTCGCGATCGGCTCCGCGCGCGTGGCGCTCATGAACAACGACCTGCGGCGGGTGCCGTTCTTGATCGAGCTCAGCCGCGCCAGCCGCGGCGTCGTCACCCAGAACCTGCTCGTCGCCGCGGGGCTCGTGGTCGGAGGCTTGGCCCTCGCCGGCGCCGGGGCGCTGCGCCCGGTGCACGCGATCCTCTTGCACAACCTGGGCTCGCTGTTCGTGGTGTTCAACTCGGCGCGCTTGATTCGGCTCGGCGAGGAGCTGACGTGAGCCCGGTCGTCGACCTCGTCGGCGTCGAGAAGACCTTCCGCGACTTCTGGGGCCGCGCGCGGGTGCGCGCGCTCTCGCCCCTGACGCTCAGCCTGGGGCGGGGCGAGGTGCTCGCGCTGCTCGGCCCCAACGGCGCCGGCAAGTCGACCACGATCAAGCTCGTGCTCGGGCTCTTGTTCCCCACCCGCGGCGCGCTGTCGGTCTTTGGGCAGCGCCCCGAGAGCCCCAGCGTGCGCGCCCGAATCGGCTACCTGCCCGAGGAGACCAAGCTCCACGCGTTCCTCAGCGCGCGCGAGACCCTGCACCTGTTCGGGCGCTTGCACGGGGTGCCCCCCCGCGAGCGCGCGCGGCGGGTCAGCGAGCTGTTGGCCATGGTCGGACTGAGCCGGGTCGACGACCGCCCCGTCGGCGAGTTCTCGAAGGGCATGGCGCGTCGGATCGGGCTGGCCGTGGCGCTCGTCGGTGACCCCGACCTCCTGATCCTCGACGAGCCGACCTCCGGGCTCGACCCGCTGGGCACCCGCGAGATCAAGGACCTGATCGGCGAGCTCCGCGCGCGCGGGCGCACGGTGCTGCTCTCCTCGCACCTGCTCGACGACGTCGAGGACGTGGCGGACCGCGTCGCGATCCTCTTCGGCGGGCGTCTCGTGCGCCTGGGTACGACCCAGGAGCTCCTGACCCGGGAGGAGCGTGTGCGGATCGAGTTCGCCCGGCCCGCAGGCTTCGACCCCAAGGCGGCCGCGGCGCAGGTCCGCGAGCGCTTTGCCGTGGCGGGGCCGGTCGAGGTCGACAACCCCGCCGCCCGCCTCGAGACCCTGTTTCGCGAGGTCGTCCAGGCCGCGGCGGCCGAGGGCAGCGAGGTCTCCGGGGCCCAGGCCGGCGGCGACCTCGCGAGCTTCCTCGGCGGCCCTCCCCGCGCTGAGCCGGCCCCCGCGGAGGTCGTGCCGCGGGAGCCGTCGACCCCCCCGCCCCCTGCCGTGCAAGCTGCCGGGCCTCGCGCCGAGGCGGAGGATCGTTCGGTCCGTCCCGTAGAGGCCCTCACGGCCTCGACCCGGCCCGAGGCCGTGAGGGCCGCCGAGGCCGACTCGGCGACCGCGGTCCGCCCCGCGGGGGAAGAGCCTGACCCCACCCCCGCTCAGGGTCCCGAGGCTGAGGCCGAGACCGAGAGCGAAACCGAGACCGAGGCTGAGGCGGAGGCGCCCCCCGGGACCCCCTTGGGACGGAGCGTGGTCGCGGCGCTGACCGCGCCAGCTCCCCCGCCTCCGGCGGTCGACCCCGACGCGCGTCCGCTCGCGCCCGGCGCGCGGGGACGTGAGGTCCTCGCGGGACTCTTGGCACCGCCCACGGTGTCCGCTGCGCCGGCCGCACCGGCGACGCGCCTGGTGACCAGCCGCGGGCGCGACGTGCTCGGCGGGCTGCTCGATAAGGGGCGAGCCGGGCCGGCGGCCCCCGAGGTCGAGGCGCGACCCGCTCCCCGCTTGAGCGCGGCCGGGCGCCAGGTGCTCGAGGGCTTGATCGGCGAACAGAAGCCTGGGCCGTGAGCGGCCGCGCGTGATCAGCGTCGTCGTCCTCAGCGCGCGGCAGGCCCTGCGCTCACGCTTGGTCTCGGCGGCGCTCGCGCTGCTGGTGTTCGGCATGCTCGCGCTCCTGCGTGGAGCCGAGGGCGACGGGACCCCGGCAGGCGGGCTGCGCGTGTTCCTCAGCTGGGGGGCGGGGCTCCAGGCGCTCGTGCTCTCGTTGACCGCGCTCATGCTCCCGCTCTCTTTCGCGGGCACCCTCAAGCGCGGCGAGCTCACCGGCCTCGCGCTCACCCCCACCGCCCGCTGGCAGGTGCTGGTGGGCTGGTGGGTCGGGTGCGCGCTCGTGCTCGCGGGGTTGGCCGGCTTCGGGCAGCTGCTCTGCTTCGCCGGCGCGCGCTGGCGCGCCTTCACCGCGCCGGAGGAGGCGCGCGCCGACCTCGAGCTCCTGCTCCAGGCCCAAGGCTCCTCCTTTCCTCCGGCCCCCGATCGCGAGCTGATCGACGCCCAAATGGAGCGACGGTTGGCGACCCTCGAAGCCCAGGGTCAGCTGCCGCGCGAGCTCAGCCGAGAGGACGCGCTGGACGAGCTGGTGCGTCGCGAGCTGCGTCAGCGCCGGACGGCTGGGCCGCGCAAGACCCTGCGCTGGCGGCTGGAGGGGATCGAGCCGCGGGCAGGGAGCGCGGACCTCCCGCTGCAGCTCCGCTACCGCGCGCGGGTCGACGCTCCGCCGGGGACGCCGGTCCCCGACGCCGGGGTCCGCGGGCGCTTCGTGTTGATTCCCCCAGGCTCGAGCGGCTACGACGGACCGCCGATCCGCCTTCGGGGCCAGGGTGAGCTGCGTACGCTGAAGTTTCCGAGCGACGTGCTCGAAGGCGGCACGGTGCTCGAGGTCGAGTTCCAAAACCTGGAGAGCTACCCCGTCGACGTGGTCTTCGCGGGGCGTGGGGTCCAGGTGCTCTACCCGGCCGGCGGCTTCGCCAGCAATCTGCTGCGCGCCTGGGCGGTGCTCGTCGGGCGGCTGTGGTTCCTCGCCGCGCTGGGGATCGCGCTCTGCGCGGCCCTCGAGGGGCGGCTCGCGGTGCTCGTGGCGAGCGGCGTACTCGCGATCGGCTCGGCCCACGAGTTCCTCCGCGACGCGCTGCGGGTCAACGTCTACGGGAGCCTCGACGCTCCGCTCAAGGCGGCGGCGTCCGGGATCCTGACCGCGCTGCCGAACCTCGGGCGCGACGACCTCGGCGGGCTGCTCGCGGCCGGGGTGCAGGTGACCGGCGCTTCGGTGGCCTCCTCCTGCGCAGACGGCTTGCTGCGCGGCGGGCTGTGCCTGGCCTTCGGCGCGCTGGTCCTCACGCGGCGCGAGCTGGGAGCGATCCGGTGAGCTGGCGCTGGGTGTGGCTGGTTGTCGGCGTCGCGCTCCTCGGCGTGCAGAGTGGGCTGCGCGGGGGGATCCAGGCGCGACAGGAGCAGGCCGAGCTCGTGCTGCCGACCACCGAGGGCGCGTCGGCCGACCTCAGCGTGCCGGTGCTCGCCCTCGGCGCGTTCCGCGGGCTGGTCGTCGACTACCTCTGGCTGCGCGCCGAGACCCTGCGCCGCGACGAGCGCTACGTCGAGGCCCGTCAGCTCAACCGCCAGATTTGTCGGTTGCAGCCGCGGGTGTGGATCACCTGGAACCACCTCGCCCACGACCTCGCGTACAACGTCTCGCGCGAACACAGCGCTCCCGAGGCGCGCTATCGCTGGATCCAGAGCGGGATCTCGGTGCTCCGCGACGACGGGCTGCGCTTCAACCCGCGCCAGCCGCAGCTCTACCTGCGCCTGGCCAACGTGTTCGAAGACAAGATCGGCAGCTACGCGGACGACTTTCACGGGAGCTACAAGCGTTGGTACGCCCAAGAGCTGCATGCCCTGCTCGGCGACGCGACCCTCGAGGAACTCGCGAGCGCGCCGGAGCTGGCTCAACACCCCGACCCGGGGGTCAAGCGTCTGCTCGCCGCCTTCGGTGACCTCGAGCACGACCCGGTGGCGCTGCTGGTCGACAGCGGGGGGCTCGAGGGCGAGGCCCTCGAGCAGGCCTTCGACGCCGAATCCGCGGCTGCGGTGACCCGCTGGCGGACCGATCCGGCGTGGGCACCGGCGCTGCTCTCCGCGCGAGCAGCCGCCCTGCGCGCGC
>JAGQRJ010000897.1 GCA_020425635.1 Planctomycetota bacterium
CAGCCCGCGGGGCGCGGCCGCTACGCCCGCACGGTGCTCCGCGACCTGCAGCTGATCGTCGACCTCAACGCCAGCGGCTACCCCCTGCGCGAGATCCGCGAGATCTTCTTCCGCCGCCGCGCGGGGGTCTAGGCTCAGGGCCCGCGCCGCGGCCGGCGGGCCGCGGCCTCGGCCGTGAGCGCCGGGGTCCAGGCCCAGGGCGGCGGGTTGTCCGGGTCGAGGTCGTGCGGCCCGAACTTGCGCCCGAGCTGTCCGATTCGCCAGCGGGGCTCCCAGCCCTCGGGGGCCATGCTCGAGCACTCGGGGCGCTCCACCCCCACGGCGCGCTCCGCGCGGTAGCAGCACTCGAGCAGCTCCTCCTCCATGTGGCGGGTGAAGCGCTCGAGCTCCTCCATGCTCGAGTCGGGCGCGATCCAATACGGCCCGACGCAGAGCCCCTTGAGCTTGCCGAAGGGCAGCGGGAGCACGGTCCGGTCCCAGGTGTCGAAGGTCAGCCGCCGCGAGTAGGACCAGCGCACCACGTAGAGCGGGGCGCGGCAGGAGCGCGCGATCGCGATCCCCCCCTGCTTCATGCGAAACGCCGGCCCGTGGCTCCCATCGACGGTGATCCCGTAGATCACCTCGGGCGTGTCCCGCATGTGCCGGATCATGGCCGGGAGCACCTTGCGCCGCCGACGCTTGCCCTTCGAGGAGCCCCCGCGGAACACGACGAAGTTGCAGTATTCGAGGAGCGCGGTGATCACCCGCCCGAAGCTCCCGGTGCTCGCCAGGGTGTGCCCGTGAAGCCCGCGGTTGTTGAAGGCGACGGTGAACACCTCCTGGTGCCAGAGCAAGGCGACCGCGCGGTCGTGGCGCGCGCGCGCGCGGCGCAGCGGCTCCTGCAACTCGTCGTCGATCGTGCAGCTCGCGTTGATCAGCCACAGCAGCGCGTAATAGAGCGGGGGCACGACCCACACGAACCAGCGCAGCAGCACCTCGCCGACGGCGTGCCGGACTCGCCTGCGCCACCTGCGCGGCGCGCGCACCTGGGCCGCCTGGTCGTAGGCGCTGCCCTGAATCGACGGGTCGTTGAAGGCGTCGGGTCCTGCGCTGCTCATACCGTCCACGGGTGAATGGAAGCGCTCACTGTAGTGTTTGGGCCGCCTCGACGCCAACCGGGGCGCGCGGTGTGTCTTCGCCTCGGACTCGGCCGCCACTCGCCCGCGCGGCTCGCTCCGCCAACCGATCCTCAGCGTCCTCCGCTCCTCCGCGTCCTCGGCGTTGAATGCCTTCCTCTTCCTCTGTCCCTGCCTCTGTCCCTGCCTCTGTCCCTGCCTCTGCCTCGGGAAGAGAGCGACGCGGGGGAGCGCGACGGCGGGCGGAGGCAAGCTCCGCCCCTACGGCTTGGAGACCCTCGGCCCGCAAGCCGTAGGGGGTGTCGCCCGGCCCGCCTCGGCCCGCAAGCCGTAGGGGCCGAGCGTGCCTCGGCCCGGACCCCGAGGCACGCGCGTCGCCTCGCCTTCGCGGCGGCGCGGGGAACCAACGCGTGAGGCCGGGCGCGTGGCGCCCGGCCTCGGTCGCGGCCTCGGTCCGCGGTCTAGCGCGGCGTGTTCAGGAACAGCCAGGGGGTCGCCTGGCGGCGGACGAAGAGCACGTCCACGGCGCGGTCGGCGTTGAAGTCACCGACCGTCATGCTGAAGGAGTCGCCGCCGGTGTTGGTCGCGCTCAGGTTCGCGGTGGCGTCGGTGAACACGCCGTTGCCGCTGTTGAGGTAGAGCCGCTGCACCGCGCGCAGGTTGGCCACGAACAGGTCGAGGGCGTTGTCGCCGTTGACGTCGACGAGGACCACGTCGAAGCTCGCGTCGGCGTCGGCCGGGAGCAGCACGCTCGCGTCCTGCAGGCGCCCGGCGCCGTCGTTGAGCAGGAGCAGGTTCGCCTCGCCGGCGGGCGGGTTGCCGCCGACCGAGAGCCCCTCGTTGGCGACCACGACGTCCATGAAGCCGTCACCGTTGACGTCGCCCGCGGTGACCGCGGTCGCGCCGCCCACGGTGACGCCAGCCGGGAGGACCAGCGCGCTGGCGTCGGTGAACACCCCGGCGCCGTCGTTGAGGTAGACCCGGTCTTCGATCCCGAAGTTCGCGAGGTAGAGGTCGAGGTCGCCGTCCTTGTCGAGGTCGAACAGCGCCACGCCGAGGGAGTCTTCGGTCAGCGCGGGGAGCGCGCCGGCGGGGGCGTCGACGAGGGTCCCGGTGCCGTCGTTGAGCAGGAGCAGGTCGGCGCCCTGGCTGGTCGTGTTCTGGCCGGCGCGGGCGAGGACCACGTCGGGGTCGTTGTCGCCGTCGACGTCGCCGATCGCGATCTTGTAGACCAGCGCGTCGTTGACCGCGGGGAACTCGCCGAGGAGCGTGAAGCCTCCCGCGCCGTCGCCGCGGAACACGCGCACGGGCTCGTAGTTGGCCGAGATCACGGCGTCGAGGTTGCCGTCGTTGTTCATGTCGACGAGCGCGGCGTCGGTGGCCGCGATCGTGACCGCGGGGAAGGAGGCCGCGGTGAAGCCCGTGGGCCGGTTGAGCAGCAGGCGCGGGACGCCGCCGTTGGGCGCGATCAGCAGGTCGGCCCGGCCGTCGCCGTCGACGTCGCCCGAGGCCACGGCCCAGTCGTCCTGGGTCGAGGCGGGCAGCGCCGCGGAGCCGTCGGTGAACACGCCCGTGCCCCCGACCGGGATCGGGGTGTTCGTCGCCGGGGTGCCGGTCGACGAGCTGTTGGTGCCGCCGCTCGACGAGCTGTTGGTGTTGCCCGTCGAGTTGCTCGTCGTGGCCGCGGTGGTGCTGTTCGAGGAGCGCTTCTTCTTCTGGCTGGAGCAGCCGGTGGCGGCCACCAGGGCCAGGGGCAGGGCGACGACCAAAAGCTGGGTGGAATACTTCATGGGACTTCCTCGCGGACTCAAACTCGGCTCTTCTCGACGCCCTAAGTCGATGCAAGCGAAGGACCGTGACCCAAGCTGTGCGACTTGCGCACTTGCTGCTCAACGAGTTCCGAAAAACTGAGGGGTGGGATGTTTCCTGTTGGAGACAGGCCGCGGGGG
>JAGQRJ010000898.1 GCA_020425635.1 Planctomycetota bacterium
GAACTCAGCGGGACCCGCGCCGCCTTCGAGGTGATCCGCGAGACCCTCGAGTTGACCTCCCTCGGCGCGCTGAAGACGGGGAGCCAGGCCAACGTGGAGCGCAGCATGCCCGCCAACGGGCGCTTCCACGGGCACATCGTGAGCGGCCACGTCGACGGCTGCGGCACCGTCTCGGTCAAGCGCGAGGAGCCCGGCCAGACCTGGTTCTCGGTGCGCTGCCCCGAGCTGACCCGCTACATGATCCATAAGGGTTCGATCACCATCGACGGCGTCAGCCTGACCCTGACCGAGGTCACCGACGAGGGCTTCTCGGTCGCCCTGATCCCGCACACCCTCGCCGTGACCAGCCTCGGCCAGCGCAAGGTGGGAGATCGGGTGAACCTCGAGGTCGACGCCGTCGGCAAGTGGGTGTGGCGCCTGCTCGGCCCCCAGGTCGCCGGCCTCGACCTCGAGACCCTCAAGCGCGCGGGCTTCGGCTCCTAGACTTCTCACCCCTCGCACCGCTCGTGGATTCGAAGTCCGGTCAGCAGTGGTTGTCGTTCAAGGCAGGGTGTCCCGACCAGCGGCCGGGTGCTGAGAGGAGCGGCAGCTTCCTTGCCGCCTCGCGTCTCGCTCGCGGCGGCAATGCCGCCGACTCGCTCCGGCGCAGCCCGCCTGCTGCGCAGGCGGCTAGCCCGCAAGCTCACCACTTCGTGGTGAGACTTGCTGGCTAGAGGCCCGGCCCGAGCGGCACGGTCTGCAGCTCGACGAACTCCAGGATCCCCTCCAGGCCGCCTTCGCGTCCGATCCCGGACTGACCCATGCCGCCGAAGGGCGCCTCGGGGGTCGGCCCGGTCGCGGTGTTCAAGCCGACGTGGCCGAAGTGCAGGCCTGCGGCGAAGCGCTGGGCGCGCGCGGGGTCCTGGGTGAACACGTAGGCCGCCAAGCCGTAGACGGTGTCGTTGGCGGCGCGGAGCGCCTCCGCTTCGTCCTTGAACGTCGAGATCGGCACCACTGGGCCGAAGACCTCCTCCTGCAGGCAGCGCATGTCGGCCGTGACTCCGGTCACGACCGTAGGGGGGTAGAAGCAGCCAGCCTGGGGGGCGGGGTCGCCGCCGGCCAGGACCTGCGCGCCCTTGTCGCGGGCGTCGGCCACGATCCCCACGACCTTCTCGAAGCCCCGCCGATCGATCAGAGGGCCGACGTCGGTGCCGGGCTGGTCTCCGGGTCCGACCCGCAGCTGCGCCACCGCGGCGCGCACGCGCTCGGCAAAGGCGTCTGCGATCGGCTCGGCGACGAGCACGCGGTTCGTGCACACGCACGTCTGCCCCGCGCAGCGGAACTTGTTCGCCATGAGCTCCTTCAGGGTCACGTCCAGGTCTGCGTCCTCGAACACGACGAACGGGGCGTTTCCGCCGAGCTCGAGGGCCAGGCGCTTGACGTGAGGCGCGCACTGCGCCGCCAGGAGCTTGCCCACGGAGGTCGAGCCGGTGAAGCTCAGGACGCGCACCTCCGGGCGCTCGCAGAGCACGCGCCCGATCGCGGCGGCGTCGCCGAACAGCAGGTTGACCTGACCCGCGGGCAAGCCCAGGCGGTGCAGGAGCGCGAACAGCGCGACCGTCGTCAGCGGGGTCTGCTCCGCGGGCTTGACCACGCTCGGGCAGCCTGCGGCCAGGGCGCCCGAGAGCTTCTTGGCCAGCATGCCCAGCGGGAAGTTCCAGGGGGTGATCAGGCCGGCCACGCCCGCGGGGCGGTGATGAACCTGCCAGCGGAGTCCCCGCGGGCGCGAGGGCAGCTCGTGCAAGGAGAGCGCCTCGACGCGGCGCGAGGCGTC
>JAGQRJ010000899.1 GCA_020425635.1 Planctomycetota bacterium
CCGAGACCGAGACCGACGCCGAGACCGAGACCGACGCCGAGACCGAGACCGACGCCGAGACCGAGACCGACGCCGAGACCGGCACCGACCAGCCCGAGGCCGGGGCCGACGCCGACAAGCCCGAAGCCGAGACCGAGGCCGACAAGCCCGAAGCCGAGACCGGGACCGACAAGCCCGAAGCCGAGGCCGACCCGCCCAAAGCCGAGGGCGACCAGCCCGAGGCCGGGACCGACCCCTCGCCTGCGGCGGACGCGACCCCCGCGTTTGGGAAGCAGGGTGGCAAGGGGAAGGGCAAGCGCGGCAAGAAGGGCAAGCGCTCGCGGCGCTGAGTCGACGGCCAGCTAGCGAGCGGAAGCGGTGAGCAGCGCCGGCTAGTTAGCGGTCGTGGTCGTCGTCCTCGAGGAGCTCCAGCGCGGCCTTGAGTTGGTCGTCGAGGGGCTCGTCCTCCACGGAGTAGTTGTTGCGGAACAAGACGCCGAGGGTCGCTGCCTCGTCGAGCTCGACGGTGACGTCGGGGGTCACGCCGGAGCCGTGGGGCGTCGCCCCGCTCGGGAGGTGGAAGGTGGCGACCGTCAGCGAGAGGGCGCAGTCGAAGGGCGCCAGCGGGTAGATCCGCTGCACCGATCCCTTGCCGTAGGAGGTGCCCCCGACGAGCTTGGCGCGACCGTGGTCGCGGAGCGCGCCGGCGAGGAGCTCCGCCGCGCTGGCGCTGCCCTCGTTGATCAGCACGACCAGGGGCAGGGTGGGGAAGGCGGTGGTGGCGTCGGCGGTCAGGACCTGCTTCTCGATCTGGAGCCGGGTGCGGGTCGAGACGACCGTCCCGGACCGCAAGAACAGGTTCGCGATCGCGTGGGCCTCGCGCAGGAGCCCTCCTGGGTTGTTGCGCAGATCCAGCACCAGGCGGGTCGCCCCCGCGTCGCAGAGGGCGCGGACCTCGCGCGCCACGAGCTCGTGGAGCTCCTCCTGCATGAACGAGCTGAGCCGGAGGTAGCCCACGGTGGGCGTCAGCATGCGCCGGGCGGTGGCTTTGAGCTCGACCTCGGCGCGCTGGACCTTGAGCCGCAGGAGCCCGTTGCCGCGGCGGAGGGTGAACTCGACCTCGGTGCCGACCTCGCCCCGCATGCGCTCGATCGACTCCTGCAAGCCCAGGCGCAACGTCGACTCGCCGTCGATCTCCACGATCCAGTCGCCAGGCCGGAGCTGGGCCCGGGACCCCGGGCTGTTGGGGAGCACGGACATGATCGTCAGCCTGGCGTCGCGCACGCTGACCAGGACCCCGATCCCGCCGAAGTGGCCCTCGTTCTCGACCTGCAGCTGGGCGACGTCGGTGGGGTCGAGGAAGTGGGAGTGTTCGTCGTCGAGGCCGTCGAGCATGCCCTCGATCAGGCACTTGGCGAGGGCGGCGTGGGAGAGCTTCCCGGCGTGGTCCCAGTGGCGGAGGAAGGCGTAGCAGCGCCAGAGCATGCGCTGGTAGTGGGTCCATGAGCCGTCGGTGCTCCCCTCGACAGCGACCTGGCCGCCGCTGAGCCGGTAGGAGCTGAGCTCGACCCCGTCGGGGTCCATGACGGAGGCCCCGCGCTCGAAGCGCAGCTCGGGGTAGCTGCGGAGGTCGACGTCGTTTCCGTAGTAGCGCTGCCGAGCGGCCACGGGGAGCTCCCGGCGCAGGAGGACCTCGCGGGCGCGGAGCGCGTTGAGGGTCTTGACCGTGAAGCGCAGCGAGTGCTCGAGCAGCGCCCGCGGATCGAGCTCCTCGACGTAGAACTGCATGGCGTGACCCATCACGGCCATGTAGAGCTCGTCGACCCCGCGCTCGTCGCGCACGAAGTCGGGGGTGCCAAGGAGGCGCAGCCCCCGGGGGATCTCGACGTCGCGCGCGAGACGGACCTCGAGGTGGGCCTGGCCGCCCGGGGTCAGGGTCAGCGGCTCGACCCGGATCACGTAGCCGTCTTTGACCACCGCGAGCTGAACGGGGCCCGCGTCGATCGCGCACGCGAACTCGCCGTCCGCGTCGGTGCGTCCCAAGAACAGGTCTTGCTCCTGCCCCGCCGAGCCGGCGCGCAAGTAGATCGCGGACTCGCCCGGGTGTGTGTGCACGCTGAGGGCGGCGCGGCCTTCCTGGGCCCCTGCGGCCCCCGCGCACACGATCGCCACCAGCCCGCTCCAGACCCAGCCCTTCACGCAATTCCTCCCCGTCCAGCCTAACCCGTCCGTCTGCGGTTGTGGTCGCTTGCCCCCGAGGGCATTATGGGGCCCTCGAGGGGTGCAGTGAGCGGTCGCGACGTAAACATTGGGCAGCACACCCACGTGGGGATGTCCCGCACGGTCAACGAGGACTTCCTCGGGGTGTGGGAGCCCAGCGACGCGACGCAGCTCGCCTCCCGCGGGCGCCTGTTGGTCGTATGCGACGGCATGGGTGGGCACAACGGCGGCGCGACGGCCAGCCGCCTCGCGGTCAAGACGATCCTCGAGTCCTATCAGGCCTCGAGCGAACCCGACCCGCTCAAGGCCCTCGGCGAGAGCGTGCTCCAGGCGAACGCTGCGGTCTTCGCCGAGGCGCAGAAGCCCGGGACCCACGAGCAGCTCAAGGGCATGGGGACCACGGTCACCGCCATGGTGCACCTCGGTGAAACGGTGCACCTCGCGCAGGTGGGAGACAGCCGGGCCTACCGGATCCGCGACGCCGAGATCAAGCAGATCACCAAGGACCACTCCCTGGTCCAGCAGCTCGTCGACGAGGGGCTGCTCGCCGCGGAGGAAATGGAGACCCACCCCGACAAGAACGTGATCCTGCGCTCACTCGGGGTCAAGCCCGAGGTCGAGGTCGACCTGATCCAGGAGCAGTCGCAGCCCGGCGACACCTACGTGCTCTGCTCCGACGGCCTGAGCGGCCTCGTCTCTTCCGACGAGCTGCTGGGGATCGTCTCGGAGGGGCTGGGCAAGGGCAGCGACCTGAACCAGGTCTGCGAGCGCCTCGTCGAGCGCGCCAACTCCTACGGCGGGCACGACAACATCACGGTCCAGCTCCTGCACCTCGGGCCCCTGGTCGCCGCCAGCACGCCGCCCCCGCCGGCGCCCTCTCCCTCGCCCGTGCTCTCGGCCGAGGTCGTCGAGTCCGCGGTCGATCGCGGGGCGCCCACGGCCCCCCTCGCCACCGCCGACAACCCCGTGCCTCCCCCCGCGGCCGTCGCTCCGCCCGCCTCCCCCGCTCCGCCCGCCTCTCCCACGCCGCTTGCAGATCCCTTCGCCGGACAGAGCGCCTTCGCCACCCCCGGAGCCTCCGAGGGCGGCAACGGCGGCGGCGGAGGCGGCGCAGCCTGGGTCCAGGGCTTCGTGCTCGGCGTGCTGCTCGGGGTGCTCGCGGCCGTCGGGGTCGGCGTCGCGCTCAAGCCCGACAACGCGGCCAAGGCCACCGCCGCGCTCGCCGCGGCCGAGGAGTCGGTCAACCGCGCGGAGGACGGCCCCCTGCGCCAGCGGGCTCGCGCCTTGATCTCGGCGGGCCGCAAGGCCCAGGGCGACCGTCAGTTCAACCGCGCGCTCGCGCTCTTCGAGGCCGCGCGCGCCCTCTACGAGGTCGAGGACGAGTGAACGCCCCGCACCCCTTGGTCGGCCGGCGGATCGGCGACTACGAGGTCTTGTCCGAGCTCGGCCAGGGCGGCATGGGGCTCGTGTTCCACGGGCGGCACGTGCAGCTCGGGCAAGCGGTGGCGATCAAGTCCCTGCACACGGGGCTGACCAGCAACCCCAGCGCGCGGGAGCGCTTCGTGCGCGAGGCGCAGGCCCTCGCGCGCCTCAACCACCCGAACATCATCGCGCTGCTCAACTTCATAAACGACGACTCCGGCTGCTACATCATCATGGAGTACGCCGAGGGTGAGGACCTCGAGGCGAAGGTGCAGCGCATGGGGCTCGTGCCCCCCGCCGAGTGCCTGCCCTGGTTCGTCCAGGCCTGCCGTGCGCTCTCCTACGCGCACCAGCAGGGTGTGATCCACCGCGACATCAAGCCCTCGAACATCTTCATTCACCCCTCGGGCCAAACCAAGCTCCTCGACTTCGGCACCGCCAAGCTGATCGACGGCAAGCGCCTGACCCAGCAGGGTATGACCCTCGGGACCGTGATCTACATGTCGCGGGAGCAGGTCCTGGGCGAGACCCTCGACGCCCGCTCCGACGTCTACAGCCTCGGCGTGACCCTCTACGAGACCGTGACCGGCCAGCTCCCCTTCAACGACGACAACGAGCGCCAGCTCGTGGTCAAGATCGCCAAGGAAGAGCCGGTCCCGCCGCGTCAGCACTGCGCCGCCCTCGACCCCAAGCTCGAGGCCGTGATCCTCAAGGCCCTCGCCAAGGACCGGGAGCAGCGCTACCAGACCGCCGCCGAGTTCGAGGCCGCCCTGACCGAGCTCATGGCCGGGGTCCAAACCCTGACGGCCGCGCCCCCCGCCATGCTCGCCGAGGTCCGCGCGGCCGTCGCCGCCTACGACGGGGAGGCCAAGGCGCGCAAGGGTCTGCTCGAATCCCCGGCGTTCCTGGTCGGCCTCGTGTGCCTCCTGCTCGCCGTCGCCGGCGGGGTCCCGCTGGCGCTGCTCTCCGAGGGCTCGCTGCGGGTCGCCGGCGCCAGCGTCGGCGGCGTCCTCGGGCTGCTCGGCCTCGTGCTCGTCGTGCTCGGCCTCGGAAGCCGGGGAGGCGGCGCGCCGGCCAAGCCCAAGCCGGCGCC
>JAGQRJ010000144.1 GCA_020425635.1 Planctomycetota bacterium
ACTCGGCGTCGGCGTCGGCCTCGGACAGGGAGCGACGCGGGGGAGCGCGACGGCGGGCGGAGGCAAGCTCCGCCCCTACGGCTTGGTGGCCTGAGGTTTTCAGGATCGGTGTCGGCGTCGGCGTTGGTGTCGGCGTCGGTCTCGGCGTCGGTCTCGGCTTCGGCGTCGGTCTCGGCGTCGGTCTCGGCTTCGGCGTCGGTCTCGGCGTCGGTCTCGGCGTTCGGCGTCGGCCTCGGCGTCGACGCCGCGCAGGCGCCGGCTACCCGTCCGGGTGGAAGCGCTGGTGGATCTGCGCCAGGCGCTGGCGGTCGAGGTGCGTGTAGATCTGGGTGGTCGTGACCCGGGCGTGGCCGAGCAGCTCTTGGACCACGCGCAGGTCGGCGCCGCGCTCGACGAGGTGCGTGGCGAAGCTGTGGCGCAGGGTGTGCGGCGAGGCGCAGCCGGGGGGGAGGCCGGCCAGGAGCAGCCGCCGGCGGACCACGCGGAACACCACGCCGCGGTCGATCGGGCGGCCGGTGCGCGAGAGCAGCAGGCGGGGGGTCGAGCGGCCGCGGGCCAAGACGGGGCGCGCGTGCTCGAGGTAGCGCGTGATCGCGTCGCGGGCCGAGGGGCCGAGGGGCACCAGGCGCTCCTTGCGGCCCTTGCCCGAGACGCGGAGCAGACCGATCCCCTGCTCGAGGTTGCGCAGCGCCTCCTGGGCCGCGGCCAGCCCGGCCTCCGCGGCCTCGCTCGCGCGGGCGCCGGTGGCGTAGAGCAGCTCGACCAGCGCGTGGTTGCGGATCCCCAGCGGGCCGGGCTCGAACACCGCGAGCAGGCGGTCGACCTCCTCGAGCTGCAGCACGCGGGGGATCGGTCGCCCCAAGCGCGCCGGGAGCACGTCCTGGCTCGGGTCTTCGCTGACCTCGCCCTCCTCGAGCAAGAAGCGAAACAGCGAGCGGCAGGCGGCCATGGCGCGCGAGACGCTGCGGGGGCTGAGCCCGCGCTCGCGCAGCGCCGCGAGGTGGGTGCGCAGGTGCTCGGTGGAGACCTCGCTGGGGCGCGTGCCCTCCGGCAGGCTCGCGGCCAGCGCCTCGAGGTCCCGGCGGTAGCCGTCCACGGTGTGCCGGGAGGCGTCCCGCTCGACCTCGAGGTGATCCAGGTAGGCGTCGATCGCGAGCTTCACCCTTACTCTTCGGTCGCGGGCGGGCCCTGACTGAAGCGAGCGCGCGCCGCGGCCCCGGGGCACACTGGGGGCGTGCGCAGGTTCGGCCGCTACCAAATCCTGGACTCGATCGCCCGCGGCGGCGGGGGCGAGGTGTTCCGCGCCCGCGACACCCAGAGCGGGCGCGTGGTCGCGCTGAAGGTGCTCCGCGGCGAGGGCAGATTGAAGGCGCGGCGGCTCGAGCGCGAGGCCGCCAGCCTGCTCCGCCTCGAACACCCGCACGTGGTGCGCGTGCTCGACGTGGGCGAGCACGAGGGCGCGCTCTACCTGGCCATGGAGCTGCTCGAGGAGAGCCTGGAGGCGCGCCTGCAGCGCGGGGGGCCGCTCGGGCCGAGGGCCGCGGCCGAGCTGACGCGCAAGCTCGCGCTGGCCGTGGCGCACGCGCACCGCTGCGGGCTGCTGCACCGCGACCTCAAGCCCTCCAACGTGCTCTTCGCCCGCGACGGAGCGCCGAAGCTCGCCGACTTCGGCCTCGCGCTCGACGTCGACGGCGACCGCAGCCGTCTGACCGTCAGCGGAGCCTTCCTGGGGACGCCGGGCTACTGGGCGCCCGAGCAGGCGCAGGGGCGTCGCGCCGACCAGGGGCCGCACACCGACGTCTACGGCCTCGGGGCCACGCTGTTCGCGGCCTTGACCGGCCAGCCGCCCTTCGAGCCGAGCAGCATGCACGAGGCCATGGCCCAGAGCCTGATCCCCGCGCCGCGGGCGTCGAGCCTCAACCCCGCCGTCGACCGTGGGCTCGACGACGTGGTGGCGCGCTGCCTGGCCCTGGAGCCCGGCGACCGCTTCGCCGACGGCGACGAGCTGGCGCGAGCCCTCGGGGCCTACCTCGCCGGGGGAGGCGGAGGAGGCAAGCCGCGGCGGCGAGCGCCCCTCGCGATCCTGGTCGCCGCCGCGGCGGCGGTCGTCGTCGGCGGCTACCTCGCGCTGGGCGAGGAGGCCGCCGCGCCCCCCCCGCCCGCCTCACCGGACTCCGAGGCGCGCGTCGACGAGGCGGAGGCGCTCCTCGAGAAGGGGGCCTTCGCCGAGGCCCTCGAGCGCCTCGACGGACCCGCGCTGCAGTCCGAGCGCGGCGCGCTGCTGCGGGGCGAGGCGCTGTTCTGGACCGAGCGCTTCGACGAGGCCGAGCGCGCCTTCGACGACCTCCGGCGGCGCGGGGTCGACCCGGCCCGGGTCGCGGTCGGCCTCGGCGCGGCGCGGATCGCGCAGCTCGAGGTGGCCCAGGGCTGGAGCGACCTCGTCGCGGTCCCGGAGGCGGCGCGCTCGGGGGCGCTCTACGACTATGCCTTCGCCCTCGCCTCCTTCGCCCAGGGCGAGGCCCAGGGCGGGCTCGAGGCCTGTCGCCGCGCCCTGCGCCGCTACCCGCGGCTCGAGGCGCTGCGCGCGCTGGAGCTCAACCTGCTCCTGCACTGGGGCAGCGTGTGGGACGCGCGAGACCTGTGCGAGGCCTGGGTCGCCGAGGCCCCGCGCTCGGTCCGCGCCCGGGCCGAGCTGATCGCGATCCTGTTCGGCCTCGGCCTGGAGTCCGAGGGCCGGGCGGCGGTGGCCGCCGCGCTGGCCGAGTTCCCCGGCGAGTGGCGGATCGAGCTCTCCGCCTCGCACCTCGAGCAGGGCGCGGGCGACTTCGCCGGCGCCGAGCGCCGCCTGCTGAGCCTGATCCAGGCGCTCCCCGAGCGCGTCGAGCCGCGCCTGCGCCTGGCCAACCTCTACCTCGAGCGCCGAGACACCGCGGCCGCGCTCGAGGCGGTCGAGGGCGCGCTCGCGCTCGTGCCCCACCAGCCGCGCGCGCACCTGATTCGCAGCGAGGTCTTCGAGGCCGCGGGCGCCTACCCTCAGGCGGTAGACGCCGCCCTGGCCGCGCTCGAGAACGAGTTCCAGCTCGCGACCACGGCCCTCGCGTTCGGCCAGCGGCTGCTCGCCGCCGGGCAGCGTGACGCCGCGCAGCGCCTGCACGCGGGCATGGTCCGCGTGGCCCCCGACCGGGGCTACGTGCTCAACGACCTCGGGCGGCTCCTGCTCCAGGCCGGGGCGACGAAGGAGGCCGAGGCGGCGCTGCGTCGCGGGGTCACCTGGGAGCCGGTCGAGGGGCTGCGGGGCTTGATCTTCGTCTACGCGGCCGAGGGGCGCGAAGGCTCGGCGGCCGACGCCCTCGAGCAGCTGCGCGCGCTGCCCCCCAGCCCCGCGCGCGACCTCGCGCTGGCGCACTCCCTCGACCGCCTGGGGGACCCCCGCGCCGCCGAAGAGA
Organism: Planctomycetota bacterium; assembly: GCA_020425635.1. Classification (GTDB taxonomy): domain Bacteria; phylum Planctomycetota; class J058; order J058; family J058; genus JAGQRJ01. The sequence continues at coordinate 3,447 of JAGQRJ010000144.1, forward strand.
TCCTCACCCGGGGCCTCGACGCCGTGCTCGAGCCCGAGGGCGAGTCGCTGCGGGTGCCCATGCTGGTGAACCTCGGGCGCACCGAGGCCGCCGAGGCCGTGGCCACCCGCTGCCTGCACGACTACCCCACCGAGCCCGGGGCCCACGTCTTGTTCGCCAACGCCCTGGCCGAGAACGGGCTCAAGCTCGCCGGTGAGGGTCAGGCCCGGGTGGGGCTCGAGAAGCTCCGCCGGGCCGAGGCAGAGCTCTTGCTCGTCCTCGAGCGCGGCGTCGGACCCGAGAGCGAGGCCGGCATACGTCGACTCCTGGAGCGGATCCGGCGCGCCTCCGCCCGCCAGGAGTAGCTCGCGCAGCAGGCTCCGGGCAACCCTTCGGCCCCTCGCGCGTCTCACTTTCGATTGCCTCTCCCTGGAAATCCCGGTTCAATGCCCCGGTGAGGACCCCCATGACCCGACGCTGCCTGTTCGCCCTCGTCGTCGCCGCCCTCTGCGCCGGCTGCGAGAGCGTGCCCGAGCCGACCCTGATCGCGGGGCACGTGGTCGACAGCACCCGCGAGCCCTTGCCCGGGGTCACCGTGACCTACAGCCCCATGTTCCGCGACGCGCCCGCGGTGACCGACGAGACCGGGGCCTTCGAGCTCGAGGTGCCGGCGGCGATCGCGGTCAAGCCGCAGTTCAAGGTGCTCTTCGACCGCCCGGGCTTCCCGCTCATGTCCCACCAGGGCACCCAGCTCCCCGAGCCCGTGGTGCTCGACGCCCCGCGCCTCGCCGACGACGACCCTGCCGACGACGACCCTGCCGACGACGAAGGGGACGCCGCGGAGGACGCCGACGACGAGGGCGACCCGAGCGCAGACGGTCCGGCGCCCGAGCGCGGCGACGAGGGCGACGAGTGAGCCCGGCCGCCGCGCCGAAGCCCTGGGTGCGCTGGGCGCTGTTCCTGGTCGCGCTCGCCGTCGGGCTCGCCCTCGACCTGGTCTCCAAGCACAAGGCCTTCGAGGCGCTGCCGGGCCCCGGCAGCACGACGGTGCTGATCGAGGGGTGGTTCAACTTCACCCACGCCACCAACCGCGGCGCGGCCTTCGGCCTGTTCGAGGGTCGGCATACGCTGTTCATGATCATGACCGTGCTCGCCTTCGTCGGCGTGCCCTACTTCGTCCACACCGCGCCGGCCCGCGCCTGGGGTCTGGTCACGACCCTGGGCCTGATCCTGGCGGGGGTGATCGGCAACTTCTGGGACCGCGTGGTCTACGGCTTCGTGCGCGACTTCCTCGACGTGCACACGCCGAACTCCGGCAGCGTCCACGACCTCTGCCAGAGCGTGTTCGGCAGCACCGTGTGGCCCACCTTCAACGTCGCGGACGTGTTCATAACCACGGGCGCGGTCGCGATGATCTTCCTCTGGGGCGACGGCAAGCCCAAGCCGGCGCCGGCCCCCAGCGGCGAGCCCTCCGCCGCCCCGGAGAGCGCCGACGCGGTCGCGAAGCCCTGAGCCGAGGCAAGCGGCGTCCCCTTTGGTGTTCGTTGACCCAGGGAACCCCCGTGCTACGCTCTAGGAGACCGCGGTAAACCCAGCGTCCCCATAGCGCACGACGCGCCGCGAGCCTAAGACCCCATGGGATTCTTCGAAGCGATCGACAACGTCGACAACCCCCTCCACCGGTTCGCCGGCGCGCTGGCTTCCGGCTGGACGCGCATGTTCGGCAGCCGCAACGATCGCCTGATCCGCGAGATCCTGCCCAAGGTGGATCAGATCAACGCCCTCGAGGCCGAGGTCTCTCTGCTCTCGGACGCCGAGATCCAGTCGCGAATCGCCACGATCCGCGAGCAGATCCAGCAGGACCTCACGGAGCGCGGGGCGCCGGCCCTCGAGGAGGAGTCGTTCCGCATGCGCATGGACGGCCGCCCCGAGGAGGCCGACGAGATCGACAAGAAGTACCAGAAGCTCGAGCAGAGCGTGCTCGACGGCGTGCTCGTCGACACCTTCGCCCTGATCCGCGAGGCCGGCAAGCGGACCCTCGGACAGCGCCACTACGACGTGCAGCTGGTCGGCGGGATCGCGCTGCACAACGGCTGGATCGCGGAAATGGTCACCGGCGAGGGCAAGACCCTGGTCGCGACCCTCGGGGCGAGCATCAACGCCCTCGCCGGGCGCGGCGTGCACGTGGTCACGGTCAACGACTACCTCGCCAAGCGCGACGCCGAGCTCAACCGCCCGCTGTTCGAAATGCTCGGGCTGACGGTGGGCGTGATCCAGTCGAACATGAGCAACTCGGACCGCCGGGTGCAGTACGCCTGCGACATCACCTACGGGACCAACAACGAGTTCGGCTTCGACTACCTGCGCGACAACATGAAGGTCGACCCCGAGCAGCAGGTCCAGCAGAGCCGGCGGCACTATTCGATCGTGGACGAGGTCGACTCGATCCTGATCGACGAGGCGCGCACCCCGCTGATCATCTCCGGCGACGCCTCGGACGTGAGCGAGAACTTCGTGATCGCCAACGAGGTCGCCAAGAAGCTGCGCGGCGTGGCCAAGCCGAAGCTCGAGGAGGAGGCCAAGCGCAAGCAGGTCGAGAAGGAAGACCTCGAGGACAACTGGGACTTCGTGTTCTCGGAGAAGGACCACCAGGTGATCCTCACCGAGCGCGGGATCGAGCGCGTCGAGAAGCTCCTCGGGCGCGGGAACATTTACGACACCGCCTCGAACCCCTGGCCGCACCACATCGAGCAGGCCCTGCGCGCCCACAACCTCTACAAGCGCGACAAGCAGTACGTGGTGCAAGACGGCGAGGTGATCATCGTCGACGAGCACACCGGGCGCATGATGCACGGGCGCAACTGGTCCGACGGCCTGCACCAGGCGGTCGAGGCGAAGGAAGGGGTCACGATCAAGAAGGAGACCCAGACCCTCGCCACGATCACCTTGCAGAACTACTTCCGCCTCTACGACAAGCTCTCGGGCATGACCGGCACCGCGCTGACCGAGGCCAGCGAGTTCTGGTCGACCTACAAGCTCGAGGTGCTCTCGGTCCCCACCAACCGCCCGCTGATCCGCAAGCAGTTCGGCGACGTGATCTACCGCACCGCCCGCGAGAAGTACAAGGCGATCTGCGCCGAGATCGAGGCCGTGCGCGCCCTGGGGCGGCCGGTGCTCGTGGGCACGATCTCGGTGGAGAACTCCGAGCGCCTCAGCCAAATGCTCCACCGGCGCGGGATCGAGCACGAGGTGCTCAACGCCAAGCAGCACCTGCGTGAGGCGGCGATCGTCGCCGAAGCCGGCCAGCTGGGCCGGGTCACGGTGGCCACCAACATGGCCGGCCGCGGGACCGACATTTTGCTCGGGACCTTCACCCAGGAGATCCTCCTCGAGCACTGGAAGGCGAGCGGGATCGCGCCCAAGGAGCTCGAGGCCGACGACCCCCAGATCTACCCCAAGCTGATCGCGCACTGGAAGTCCTACCGCCTCTCGACGGGCGTCTCGCTCTACGAGGAGTGGGAGTTCCGCGGCATGCTCGAGCACTTCGACCACACCGTGACCTACGAGGGCAAGGAGCTCACCGTCCCGCCGCTGTGCACGACGGTGCAAGAGCTCGGCGGGCTGCACATCGTCGGCTCGGAGCGCCACGACTCGCGCCGGATCGACAACCAGCTCCGCGGCCGCTGCGGGCGCCAGGGCGACCCGGGCTCGAGCCGCTTCTACCTCTCCCTCGAAGACGACCTGATGCGGATCTTCGCCTCGGACAAGGTGAGCTGGCTCCTCGACAAGCTGGGCATGGAGGAGGGCCAGGAGATCTCGGCCCCCATGGTCACGCGCTCGATCGAGAAGGCGCAGAAGAAGGTCGAGGCCCACCACTTCGACATGCGCAAGAACGTGCTCGAGTACGACCAGGTCATGGACGAGCAGCGCAAGCTCGTCTACCGCGAGCGCCAACGGATCCTCGAGGGCAAGGAGCTGCGCGCGGGCGTGTTCCTCTGGATCGAGCGCGCGATCAACTGCGCCCTGGCCGAGCACGTCGACGGGCGGCTCCCGGTCGAGGAGCAGAACGTCGCCGGGTTCTGCGACTGGGTCCGCAAGCAGTTCGGCTTCCGCGTGCTCCCGCGCGAGATCGAGGAGCTGAGCGAGGACAAGAAGTTCCACATGCTGATGGCCAAGGTCGAGGAGGCCTACGCCCTCCGCGAGCAGGAGATCGGCGAAGAGGACATGCGGCGCCTGGAGCGGTTCATCATGCTCCAGAAGATCGACGGCAAGTGGAAGGACCACCTGCACGGCATGGATCAGCTGCGCTCGGGGATCGGCTGGCACGGCTACGCGCAGCAGGACCCGAAGATCGCCTACAAGAAGGAGGGCTACAAGCTCTTCCAGGAGATGTGGGAGAACACCGCCGACGAGATCACGAGCCTCCTGTTCCGCGTGCGTCCGGTGCGCGAGGAAGAGGAGCAGCAGCTCGCCAACACCTGGCAGCCCAAGAGCTACAGCAAGCCCGCCGAGCCGGGCGCGCCCACGGCGCGCAGCGTGGAGCAGGGCTTCCAGAGCCAGGCGGCCAGCCGGGCCCGCGACATGGCCGCCGCCGGCGGCGGCGAGGCGGCCCCCGAGCCCGAGCGCCGCGAGGCGCCGAAGGTCAAGCGCAACGCCCCCTGCCCCTGCGGCTCGGGCCAGAAATACAAGAAGTGCTGCGGCCGCAAGCAAACCGCTTGAGCCCGCCTCCGTGGCGTCCCTCGTCGACTTCGCCTATTACGGCGCTCTGCTCCTCTCGTCGCCCGCCCTCGCGCTGAAGTTCGGGCGGCCGCGCGGCCGCCGCCATTTGGCCGGGCTGCGCCAGCGCCTGGGCGCCTGCCGGCGGCGCAGCTCGCGGCGCCCCTGCATTTGGATCCACGGCGTGTCGGTGGGCGAGATCGTCGCCGCGGCGCCCCTGATCGAGGCGCTGCACACCCACCTCCCCGACTACGAGGTCGTGCTCTCGACCACGACCAGCACCGGCCAGCAGGTCGCCAAGAAGAGCTACCCCGGGCTGCGGGTGATCTACTACCCCCTCGACTTCACCTGGGCCGTGCGCCGCGTGCTCGACGCGATCCGCCCCGACCTCGTGATCCTCGTCGAGCTCGAGATCTGGCCGAACTTCCTCAGCGAGGCCTACCGGCGCAAGATCCCGGTGGCCCTGGTCAACGGGCGGATCAGCGAGCGCAGCTTCAGCCGCTACCGCTACGTCCGCGGCTGGCTGTTCGACCCCCTGGGCAAGGTCGGGCGCTTCTGTGTGCAGACCGAGCGCTACGCCGACCGCTTCCGCCAGCTGGGGCTCCCGGCCGACCAGATCTACGTCACCGGCTCCATGAAGTATGACCAGCTCCAGCTGAGCCAGGCCGACGGCGCCGAGATCCGGCGCGAGATCGGGATCGGCGCCAGCGAGACCGTCTTGATCGGCGGCTCGACCCACCCCAGCGAAGAGCGCGCCCTGGTCGAGGCCTACCGCGCCCTGCGCGAGGCCACCCCCGACCTGCGCCTGGTGCTGGTGCCGCGCCACACCGAGCGCGCGGCCGAGGTCGCGCGGATCGTGCGCGAGGCCGTGGGCGAGCCGGTGCTGCGCTCGCAGCAGCTCGAGGCCCGCGAGCCCACCCTCCCGCCGGGCGCGGTGCTGCTCGTCGACACGATCGGGGAGCTCGGGCGGCTCTACTCGGCCGCCGACGTGGTCTTCGTCGGCGGGAGCCTGATCCCCCACGGCGGGCAGAACATGCTCGAGCCGGTGGCCTTCGGCAAGCCGACGGTGTTCGGGCCCCACTGGGACAACTTCAAGGAGCAGGTCGAGCGCCTGAGCGCGGCGCGCGGCGTGCGCGAGGTCAAGGACGCCGCCGAGCTGACCCAGGTCCTGGGCGAGTTCTTGCGAAACCCGGAGGAGGCGCGGGCCATGGGCGCCCGCGGCCGCGACGCCCTGCTCGCGGCCCGGGGCGCCACGGAGCGGACCCTGGAGGTCCTGCGCACCTACCTCCGCGAGCGCACAGCCCAGGCCTGAGCGAGGCCGAGCGGCGCCCGCGGCGGGGGCTCGCCCCTCAGGCGCCGAGCTCCTTGTAGTCCGGGCACTCCGTCGCGTTGGGCCGGTCGGGTCGGGAGCAGTAGCGGGCGTCGTTGTACTTGCAGCGGTCGCACAGCCAGCCGTCGCCCTTGGCGGCGCGCGCGCCCGCGCGCGCCGCGAGGTAGACCGCCCCCAGCAAGACCGCGACCCCGAGCGTGAGTCCGACCACGGCGTAGATCGACATGCCTCCGTGATAGCGCTCGCGCGCAGGCCGCGCCCGCGCGGTCGGCCCCGGGATATCGGGTAAGTTGGATCCCCGAGGTGTCCCATGCGCGTCCCCCTCCCCGTCGACGGACGGCTGCTGATCGGCGTCGTCCATTTGCCCCCGCTCCCCGGGAGTCCGCGCTGGTCGCAGCTCGCCCGCGCCGAGGTGCAGGCGCTGCTCGACGCGACCCGCCGCGACGCCGAGGGCTTCGCCCAGGCGGGCTTCGACGCCTTGATCGTCGAGAACTACGGCGACGTCCCCTTCTTCAAGCGCGTGCCGCCGGAGACGGTCGCGGTCATGACCCGCCTCGCGTGCGCCGCGCGCGAGGCGAGCGGCCTCCCTCTGGGGGTCAACGTGCTGCGCAACGACGCGCGCGCCGCGCTCGGCTGCGCCCTGGCCGCCGAGGCGGGCTTCGTGCGCGTCAACGTGCACTGCGGCGTCGCGGCCGCGGACCAGGGGCTGCTCGAGGGTCAGGCCGCCGAGACGCTGCGCCTGCGCGAGGCCCTCGGGGTGGGGCCGACGAGCGCGGCGCCGATCGGGATCTGGGCCGACGTCCACGTCAAGCACGCGCGCACGATCGACCAGCCAGACCTGGCCCAGGCCGCGGCCGACGCCGTCGACCGCGGCCTGGCAGACGCCGTGATCGTGTCGGGCGTGGCCACGGGCTCGGCGCCGACCTCGGAGGCCCTCGCCCGGGTGCACGAGGCGGTCGAGGTCCCGCTGCTGATCGGCAGCGGGCTCACGGTCGAGAACGCGGCGCTCCTCGCGCCGCACTGCCGCGGCGCGATCGCGGCGAGCGCGGCCCGCGAGGGAGGCAAGGCTGGGCGGCCCCTGGACCCAGCGCGCGCGCGCGCGCTCGTCGCCGCCTTCCGGGACGCGTAACGGCCGGAGGCGACACGCGCGGGGCTCAGGCGCTACAGTGAAGGGAGGCGGCGTGCGCCGCCTGTGGGGAGTCTGTGAGCCCGCGCCCGGACGACGACGAAGCACCGCGCCGCAAGCCAGGCCGCTCGGGCCCAGAGCCCGACCCGGCGAAGTTCCCCTTCGGCGAGTCGCTCAACCCCAACGCCGCTGGGGCTGACCGGGCCCGCTTCCCCTTCGGCGACACCCTCGACGAGAGCGACGAGGCCGCCCTCGGCGTGCCCGGAGCGAGCACCACCGGAGACGAGGAGGAGGAGCTCGTCTCGGCGGAGGACCTCGACGAGCCCACGCTCAGGGCCCTGGGGCTCGCGGGGAGCAAGAGCAGCGACTACCTCGACAGCGACCTCGGCGCCCTCGTCGACAGCGACCTCGGCGCCCTCGACACCTCGGGAGACGTGATCCGCGACACGGGGGAATACGACCCCGAAGACGAGATCTTCGACTCCTCCTCCTCCCTGCCCAACGTCCCCCCGGGCTCGACCCCCGACGACGACGCCTCCCTCGCGGGGATCGCCTCGGGGACCGGCGCGCTCGACGACGACGACGACGACCCCATGTTCACGCCCTCCGAGCTGGGGCGCGTCTCCGACATGGGGGCGATCGGGCCCTCGGGGCCGCTGGTGATCGTCGACGACGAGGCTCAGTCGACGCGCTTCAGCGCGTCGGTCGCCGGGGACGACTCGGTGCGCCTCGCGGGGGCGCGGAGCGCCCGCCGACCCGGGCAGCGCGGGGCGCGACGTCCGCCCAAGGAGCCCGCGCCGCCGCCCTCCGAGGACTTCGAGGCCTCCTGGGACGACGGGGACCTCGACGTCGACGTCCCCGTGCCCACGGTCTCGGCGCGCAAGCCCCCTGCGCGGGACACGCCCAGGGGTAAGGAGCCCCGCAAGGGCACCGGCAAAGAGCCCCGCAAGGGCACCGGCAAGGAGCCCCGCAAAGCGACCGGCAAGGAGCCCCGCAAGGCGACCGGCAAGGGGAAGCGCGAGACCCGGGCCACGGGCGCGCAGAGCCGCGTCGCCTCGGGACGCGCCCGGCGCCCGGGGCGCGACTCG
>JAGQRJ010000900.1 GCA_020425635.1 Planctomycetota bacterium
CCCCCGCAGGACCTTGGCGGGCTGCTCGCCGAAGGGGAGCGCATGCTGGAGGCCAACGCCTTCGGCGACGCCGAGACGGTGTTCGCCCGCGCGGTCGAGCTCGCCCCTCGCTCGGCCGAGGCCTGGGCCGGCTACGGCCGGGTGGCCAGCGGCGAGCACCGGCTGCGAAGCGCGGAGGAGCGCTTCGACCGGGCCCTCGCCTGCGACCCGCGCAACCTGCGGGCGCTGCTCGGGAAAGCGGTCACCTGCTCCGAGCGCACCGAGCTGGCGGAGGCCGAGGCGCACCTCGCGCGCGCGCTGGAGGTCGACCCCCAGGCCTTGCCCGCGCGGATCTTCGCGGGGCAGCTGCACCTGCTGCGCGGCGACCACGAGGCCGCCCGCCGCACCTGGGAGGCGATCCTGGCCGAGGAGCCGGGCTGCCACGACGCCGCGCGCCTGCTCGCCGCCTCGCTGCTGGCCAGCGGACGCACCGAGGAGGCAATGACCGTGGCGCGCTCGGCGCTCGAGCACGGGCCCGACCCCCAGCTCGAAGCGCGCGTGCTGTATTGCCTCGCGCGGCTCGAGCGCCCGCTGGAGGAGCTGCGCGACGCGCTCTCCGCGGCCCGGGCGCGGCACCCCGGCGACCTGGACCTGCTGAGCGCGGGGGCCGACCTCCTCGCTGCGCGCGGCGACGCCGCGGGCGCCTACGCCCTGGTCGACCAGCTCCTGGCGCGCTACCCGCGCTCGCCGCACCCGCTTCAGATCCGCGCGGTCGTGCGCTTGACCCTGAACGAAGACCTGCCCCTCGCCCTCGCCGACCTCGAGCAGGTGCGGCGCGAGCTGCCCGAGTGGCCGGCGGTGCTGCTGCTGGGCGCGCGCCTGGGGCTGCGGATCGGCGACGGCGACCGCGCCCTCGACTACGCCCGCGCGCTCGCCGAGCTCTGCCCCCGAGACCCGGGCGCCTGGAGGTGGTTCGCGCAGGCGGCGCTCACCGCGAGCGACCTGCCGGCGGCCGACCTCGGGCTCGCGCGACTGTGGGCGCTGGATCCGAGCGAGTGGGCGGCGGCCGGGGCCTGCTTTCAGCACTTCGGCCTCGAAGACTACCGCGGGGCCCTCGCCGCCGCAGAGCGCGGGCTCGAGGCCTTCCCCGACTCCCTGACCTTGACCGTGCTGCGCCAGGGCGCGCTCCTCTACCAAGGCGACCCGGGCGCGCTCGCCGCGCTACGCGGGCTGGCGACCTCCGACCAGGCGGTCGAGGCGAACCTGATCCTGGCCAGCCACTTCCTGAAGCAAGGCCAGACCGAGGAGGCGCGCCCCTACCTGCTCGCCCTCGAGCGCGCCTCGAAGACCCTCCCCGCGAGCTACACCTTGCGCGGAGACTACGCGCGCCAGCTCGGGCTCACGCGCCAGGCCGCCGAGGCCTATGAGGTCGCCCTGGCGACCAACCCCCGCAGCGGCGAGGCGCTCCTGGGCCTGGCGCAGGTCTACGACGCGCTCGGCAACGGACGCGAGGCGCTGGGGCTGGCGCGGCTGGCCGCCCACTCCCTGGACTCGATCGGGCGACTCCCGACCCGCGCGGGGGTGGCCCACGCGCTGATCGCGCGGCTCGAGGCCGCGGGGACGGAGGCCTTGGAGCTCGAGCTGGACGCCCCGCCCGCGGCGCTGCTCGCGCTCGGAGAGCGGGCCCTGGAGGCCAGGGACCACACCCTGGCGGCCGCCGCCTTCCGCGCCGCGCTCCACCAGGAGCTCGCCAACGGCGAGGCCTGGCTCGGGCTGTGCCGCGTCGCCGGCCGTCGCGCGTTCAGCGACTGCCCGCGCGCCTACCTCGCCAAGGCGCTGCTCACGGCGCCTCGCGACCCGCGCGTGCTGGTCCTCGCCGCGAACCTCGCGCACGAGGCAGGCAACCCCGAGGAGGCCCGCCGCGTCCACGCGCGCCTCGAGCGCCTGCACCCCGACGACCCCTGGACGGCCTACGACCGCGGGCAGCTCCTCTTCCTCGCCGGCGAGCTCCCGGCTGCGCGCGCGGCCTTCGAGCACGCGGTGGCGCGCTTCCCCACGAACGAGGAGGTCGCCCGCGGACTGATCGACGTGCACTGGACCTCGGGCGACGCCGAGCGCGCGCTCGAGGCCGAGGCGGCCTTCGCGCGGGCGACGGGCTCCGACGCGCTCGCCTTCGAGCGGGCCAAGGTCTCGATCCAGGCCGGGCGGGGGGCGGAGGCCCGCGAGGCGTGCTCCCGCGTGCTCGAGCTCCACCCCCGCGAAGCCCGCGCCTGGGCCATGCGCGGGGTCCTGCGGCTCGGAGACGGGGCCCTCGAGGACGGCGTCGCCGACTGCCGCCAGGCGCTGGCCCTGTTTCCCTTCCAGCCGCTGCTGCGCTGTCGGCTGGCCGAGCAGGCCTACCGGGCGGGGCGCGCCGAGGACGGGGAGCGCGAGCTCCAGCTCGCCTGGAGCTGCGCCGGGAGCGAGGACCTCCTGCGCGTGGCGCTCCGGGCCGGGCACTTCTTCCTCGAGGAGCTCCAGGCGCTCGAGCAGGCCCTGCGCTGGGCCGAGCGCGCCTGCGCTGCCGACGCGCGCTCGGCCCTAGCCCTCGCGCTGCGCGCCGAGGCGCGCCGACGCCTCGGCGACGCCGGCGGCGCCGAACGGGACTTCCGCGAGGCCCTCGAGCGCGATCCGGAGCAGCTCGAGGCGCTGCGCTTCCTCGCCGAGGAGGCCCTCGCCCGCCTCGACCGCGCCGAGGCGGACGCGCTCTCGCTGCGCCTGCTCGAGCTCGCCCCCGCGGACTGGCGCAGCCACACCCTGCGCGGGCGAGTGCTCCTGCACGCGGGGCAAACGCGCGAGGCCTGGCCGCGCCTGCTGCGCGGGGCCGAGCTCGAGCCGACGCGGGTGCAGTCGCTGCTGCCGGTGGTGACCGTCGGCGCCGACCTGGGCGAGTGGGAGGCGGTCCGCGACCACGCGCAGCGCTGCCTCGCCCTGGATCTGTCCGAGGCCGAGGCCGCGCTGGTGCGGGAGCGGCTGCGCGCGGCCAACGCGCGGCTCGGCCAGTGAGGGGCGAGCGCGAGACGTCCTGGGCGGGGATACTGGACCCATGAAGCCCGGCGCGTTTCCGCGCAAGTTCGGCGACTACACCCTGCGCGGCGTCCTCGGGCGCGGCGGCATGAGCACGGTGTTTCGCGCCCACGACCCCAGCCTCTCCCGAGAGGTCGCGCTCAAGGTGTGCACGCCGGGAGCGGCCTCGGCCGAGGAGTCCCAGCGCCTGGTGCGCGAGGGGCGCGTCCTGGCCCAGATCCGCCACCCGCACCTGGTGACGCTCCTCGACGCGGGAGAGCACCACGGCGCGGCCTACCTCGTCATGGAGCTGATCCAGGGCGAGACCCTCGAAGACCGCCTGCGCCGCGCGGGCCCGCTGCCGCTCGAGGAGGCGGTGGACCTGGTGGTGAAGCTGGCCCACGCGCTGGGGGCCCTGCACGCCCGCGGGATCGTGCACCGCGACGTCAAGCCCGCCAACGTGCTCCTGACCCCGGAGGGCGAGCCGCTGCTCACCGACCTCGGGCTCGCCCAGGGCGACGCCCTCTCCCGCCTCACGGAGACCGGAGTCTGCGTGGGCACCCCGGCCTACCTCGCGCCCGAGCAGATCCGCCGCAGTCGCACCACGCCGGCCGCGGACGTCTACGCGCTGGGGGTCCTGCTCTACGAGCAGCTCAGCGGCCGCCTGCCCTTCACCCACGCCGAGCCGCTGGCGCTGCTGCACGCCCACCTCAGCCAGAAGCCGCCCCCGCTGCGCGGGGTCGCCCAGGAGGTCAGCCCCGAGCTCGAGGGGGTGGTCGCCCGCTGCCTGGCGAAGTCCGCGGAGGAGCGCTTCCTCGACGGCGAGGCCCTGGCCACGGCGCTGGAGCAGGTCGGGTGGCGACAGGGGAGGGGGCCTGGCCGGGAGGCCAGGCTCCTGGTCGTGGGCGCGCTGCTCGCGCTCGCCTCCGCGGGGGGGGCCTTGGCCCTCGTCCTCAGCCAGGAGCGCCGCCCCGCGCCCCCCGCGCCTGGCCCCCCCGCGGCCGACGCGCCCCCGGCGCTCGCCGAGCACCTGCGACTCGGGGACCTGGCCCTGAAGGAACAGCGGCTCCGGGACGCGGAGGCCCACTTCGAGCGGGCGCTGGAGGTCGAGCCGGCCAGCGCCCGCGCGTCGAGCGGGCTGGGCAAGGTCGCCTTGCTCTGGGGCTGCGACCGCTCGGCCCGGCGCGCGTTCCTCCGCGCGCTGGAAGCCGACCCCGCCGAAGTGCGCGCGCTCCTCGGCCTGGCCGCGCTCGAGCTGGGCGCGGGCGACGTCGAGGCCGCGCAGCGGCGCTGCGATCGCGCCCTCGCGGCCGCCAGCCCCGCCGACCCCGAGACGACCTTGCTCCGGCTGACCTTGCTCTCCATGCGAGACCCCGAGGCGGCCAACGCAGCCGCCGCGGTGGAGGTCACCCGCGCGCCGGAGGCCGCGTTCTCGCATTTCCTTCAGGCCCAGGTCCTCCACCTCACCGAACGCCCCGAAGAGGCCCTGCGCGCCGCCGAAGAGGGCCTGCAGCGAGAGGTCACGCTGCCCTTGCTCGTGCTCCGGCAACGGATGGCCGCAGCCACCCGGCGCCCGCGCGAGCTGCGCGAGCGCTGGCGCCTGGAGGCGCTGCGGGCCTACCCGCACAACGGACAGGTGCTCTACATGGCGGCGCGCGAGGCGATCGACCTCGAGCGCCCGCTCGCGGCTCGCGAGCTGCTCGACGAGGCCCTCACGCGGCAGCCCCGGCTGGCGCGTGTGCGGCTGCTGCGCGCCCACCAGCGCCTCCGCGAGGGCGACTCCGAGGGCGCCCGCTCCGACCTGGCGGTCGTCCGGGAGGAGCTCCCCGAGGACCCCGCGCTCGGGGTCCTCGAGGGCCGGCTGCTGCTGACGGACGGCGACGCCGACGCCGCCCTGGCCTCGACCCGCGCGGCCCTCGCGCGCTGGCCCGAGGACCGGGAGGTCCTGGAGCTGGCCTACGAGGCCGCCGCCGCCGCCCTCGACACCGACCTGGCGCTCGAGCTCGGCGGGCGCGCCTTCGCCCTCTGGCCGTCTCCAGATCGCGCGCTGCGGCTGGCGGAGTCGCACTTCGTGCGCGACGAGTTCCAGGCCTCCAAGGACTGGGCCGAGCGCGGCCTCGCCCTGGATCCCGAGCGCACGCTGCTGCAGCTCGCGCGCTGCGCCGCCGCGCTGCAGCTCGGCGACGCCGGCGCCCACGAGGAGCTCGAGGCGTTGGCGCGTGGCGGGTCCTCCGACGCGGTCGTGGTGCTGGCTCGGGAAGCCCTCGCGCGCGGGGCCCTCGACGCGGCCCGCACCTGGATCGAGGTCCTGGAGGAGACCGGGCAGGCGGGGGCAGACCCCTCCCTGCTCGGCGACTACGGCTTCGCGCGCGGTGACTACCGCCAGGCGATCGCCGGCTACGACCTCGCCTCGACCCTGGCGCCGCGCAACGTGCGCTCGCTGGTGGGGCTCATGCGCGTGGCGGAAGCGCTGGGGGCGCGCCGCGAGGCGCGCTCCTTCGCCGAGCTCGCGCAGCGCTGTCGCGAGCGCACCGGGCTGTCGGGAGGGCTGCAGCCGGAGATCGACGCGCTCCTCGCGCGGCGGCAGGACGGTGCGTCCCCCCCGGAGCTGCGCGGACTCGACGCGCCGGACCTCGTGGCCCTCGGCGAGGCGCGGTTCACCGCGGGCGATCCCGTCGGCGCGGAGGCCGCCTTCCGCGCCGCCCTGATCGAGGACCCGAGGAGCGGTCGCGCGTGGGCGGGGCGCGCGCGCGCCGCCCTGGCGCGCAACCGCAGCG